>NZ_JAULLI010000002.1:0-146737 GCF_030518115.1 Ligilactobacillus sp. 110_WCHN | reverse complement strand
TACAATAAATTTTAAGAGTGGCGGTAGCATTCTATGTGAACCCGTTGCGGTAAGGTCGTATTTCAAATACGACCTTATTTTGTTATAATGAAGCTAATCAACCTATTGGGTTTTGCCAGCTTAGCGAAAGCGAAGTCTTTTTCGCTTTCAATCCTTACACTTTACGGCCAACTAACTTACACCCTAAAGTATTTGGTCGTTAACTTACTCAAGTCCCCACTGGTGACCCCCAAAAAACCAGTGGGTTTTATTTTGTAATTTAGTGTGCCAAAAGTGTGCCAAGCGATAAAATTTAATGGCTTTTTAATGATAATATATTGACATTAACATGAAAAATAACCGCCAGAATTGCTTAAATGACAACGTTCTGAGCGGTTGTTGAATGATATTGAAAATCGAATATAGATAATGTCACAAATTAAATAATTAGTTTGATTTGCAAGTCCTATCCCTTGTTTTGAAAGGGATAGGGCTTTTTTGAATATAAAAAGACGCGAACTTGGTAAAATTCAGTCCGCGTCTTTCTTAATTGAAGTTAATCATTACACCACTTATTAACGGCCATGATAACGATGCAAATCGAAATTGAACCGATAACTTTTTTTAAAATGTTTTTTGGCATGAGTCAAACCTCCCCTGATTTCTAGCTTTTAACGTCGTCCGTCGTTAAGTTTTGGACGCAAAACAAATGAATAACATTGTTTGATATGATATTAAACAAATTTTAATCGTTAGTCAACGTTAAAATAATCATTTTCTAATTTTAATGTTTATTCGTATATTAGTTAAAAATCTTATTAAAAAGAAATGCTAATCATAAATTATTGGAACAATTTGATAAAACATCGAATTATATTCAGTTAAAATCTAAAAATAACTTAATTGATTTAATAATTTACTTTGGTATTCTTTTAATGAAGAAAAGTTTTGCAGTAGCTTTTTTTCGATTTTACACTTACCTTTGAGGCTGGAGTTTCCAGCCTCTTTTTTATATTCAAAAGCGGCCATGGCATTACCATAGCCGCTAATTTTTAAATCAAATATGTTTCTTGAGCACCGATAATTTGCATAATTTCCGTTAAGTCATTTTGCGGAAGGGTATGCTTGAATTGATCGGCATATTCGTTTAAGTGCTGGTTAAGCGGAATGATTGATTTGGCTTGAAAAATAGCATCTGAGTCTTGCTGTTTGGCAGCAACAAGGTGGTGCTCCTTTTCAAAAAATCCTTTCAAATCATCTGTTAACTGATCTGATTGATACAGCCAATCTTCATCAGGGTAGTAATAGTGCAGAAGTCTGGCATATGCCGGCAACCAAACGATTGGACTATTATTTTCAGCAGCAAGCCGATTGATTGTTAATAACCGTGCAGGGTTAAACGGCATTAACTGCCTTTGAAGCCAATCATTATCATGGCCTTCAAGTTTTTCAGTTAATTGGTTTTTAAATTCTTTTTCAGAATAGCTAACCTGTTTGCTTTCTGGATCCACGTTGGTATTAAACATGATTAACTGATTCAATTTACTGTCCCGGAGATGCTTTTTCCACTTTTTAATTCGATTGCGGTGTTGGCCTTGAGTAATAAAGTTTGGAACATATCCCATCTTTTCGCCAGTGTTCATATCTTCAATCAAAATTGCAAACGAACCGGTTAACCCGTCATCATTATCAAACGGGGTGATGCGAAATTCGAGTCCGAGAACTGACGGATAATTTGTTGGCAAAATGCGAAACTTGGGCATTACTTCGGGACGCTTTAGCAGACCATTACGCCACAGTTTTTGCAGCAACCGCATCAAGTCATAGCTAACGTTGATTCTGCGGTAGGGTGAAGAGTTGCTTTCAATAATATTTAAAGTGTCCGCTGAAAGATGGGTAATCACAACATCTTTAAACGCACTTGCATTTTCCACGTCACCATCAATAATAACTTTTTTAATTGAAGACTTGATGATGATTCCGCGGTTATTGCTGATTTGAGTAATTTTCATTTGAAGTTTTACTCTCCTTTTTAAAGATTC
Organism: Ligilactobacillus sp. 110_WCHN; assembly: GCF_030518115.1. Classification (NCBI taxonomy): domain Bacteria; kingdom Bacillati; phylum Bacillota; class Bacilli; order Lactobacillales; family Lactobacillaceae; genus Ligilactobacillus; species Ligilactobacillus sp. 110_WCHN. The sequence continues at coordinate 144,716 of NZ_JAULLI010000002.1, read as the reverse complement.
ATGTCAGTTTTGAAGTTCAATGGTGACATATCTGTTGCGGCCGTGATCAGTTTGCTTGTCAAAGCTTGCATGCGATCAATTCCAACTTGTTGGAAGTGAATGCTTTGCTTTGTGAGATAGTCAATTTGAGCATCACCTGATAATTCGGTAGCATGGTGGTCAGTTTCTTCAATCAAATGAGTAAATTGAGCATATAAATCATCTTGGGTATCAGCAAGCATTTTGCCAAATTCAAGATAGTGCGGATCAACGAGCACACTTACAAGCTTGTAGATCCAGTAAGCTGAGTCAGGGGAGTAATCTTTTGTTCCAACTTTGTATGCTGGGTGAACATCCGTTGCGCTTGCGTAGAACGGAACGAATGTGCTTTGAGCAGTTACTCCCAATGCAAGCCAGTGGATCCCCTTGAGTGTTTCAGGAACGTTTGACCGAATCTGAAGAATGTGTGATTCTTGAGTCTTTGCTAAACTGATCGGTCTAAATTTCTTCTTCGATTCTTCTGGACCGTTTCCGATTGGATCATATTCGGTTCCCTTGAAGTGTGAAGCAAGAACGGCTTCAACGTCATCACGGTGAAGCAACCGGTTAGCTTTACGGATAAACGGTAAGTTTTCGTCCATCGGTTCTTGGTGAATTTCAGGATTTAACAACCGTTGACCATCCCAAACACGCGGCGTGTTGTAAATTTCATCAGATAATGAATGGGTACCGAAAATATTACGGAAGTTAAAGCCGGTTTTAGCCGGGTTCAAATGGTGTTCTCGGACAAAGTCGCGAATTCCAGGCGCCGTAATGAAATTCTCATGATCACTGAAATCAACTTCTTGAATTGCAAGCTGATTGGCAACAACCGCATATGAATCGGCCGGAATTTGTTGGGCAACCCAATAGTGGCCTGATCCGATTTCAAAGTACCAAACTTCATTTTCATCTGAGAAGAGGACCCCGTTTGCTTCGGCGGCACCATGTTCAGAAACGATTTGACCGAGTCGTTCAACCCCTTCGCGAGCAGATTTAATAAATGGGAGGACAACGTTGATTATTGCTTCTTCAGCAATTCCGCTTTTAAGGAGCGGATCGTATCCAAGAACCCGGCGATTAGCGTATGCACTTTCGGTCGCGCTCATTGCAACGTTGAATTCATTGATTCCATCTTCTTCAAAGGTTCCAAATTCGTCAGTCCATTCAGGCGTCGCGGTGTATTTGAAACTAGTTGATGGAAGGTCAATTTCAAAATCATTATCTTTGTCAGGAGATGAGTAATGATTATTTTCAATTCCTTCTTGGTGAGGATGAACGGTCATGTGTTTTGGCCATGCGCTACGGCAATCTTCGTTCCGCCCAATCATTGTTGAGCCGTCTGCAGTTGCCTTTTTACCAACTAAAATACTTGTACATGCAGAGAGAGTTTGGCGATTACTAAACATCTTAAGGCCTCATTTCAGTTAATATTCTTACTTTAATTATATCAAGCTTTTAATTAAATTTAAAATTTGCTTTTAATAAAAAAGAAGGTGTGACAAAACGTTCAAAACGAGCGTGGTGGAAGCAGAAAAGCGAACGAATCGCGCCAGCATAGATTCGGAGGTTTTCAACTTCCAAGTAGCTCGTTTGTTTTGGAACCGGATTATACGAATATAACAGAGAGACTGCAACTTAAGTCACAGTCTCTCTTCAAATTCTAACGTGTTTTCTTTGCATTCAGTTTACGCATGATGAAATAGAACGGAACGGCGATGATCAGACCGCCGAACCCCCAGATCAGATTCTGCAAGGTAGCCTTTGAAAGTAACCAAAGACTTACTAAAATTGCAATGATCGGGATAATCGGGCCAAACGGAATTTTGAATGGCCGGTCAACGTCTTTTTTCGTTTTCCGGAAAATCAAAATTGATAAGCAAGTTGGCAAGTATTGGGCAAACCGGGAAACAACGCTGATCGCGGCCAACGTTGTAAATGAACCTGAAAGGGCGATCGGCAATGTGATTAATCCTGTAATAATAATCGCCCAAACCGGTGCATTATTTTGGGCCCGTTTTTTCATGAATTGCGGTAACAAGCCGTCGTCCGCTAAGGCAACCGCCGAGCGTGGGGTGATAAATGACGAAGCAATGTTGATTCCGCCAATTGAGATCAATTCGCCGGCAGCAACAATGATCAATCCGCCATTTCCCATAAATTCAGTCATTGCTGCTTGAACAGGGGTAGTTGCGGCAGCAAGATGCGAACCTAAAACGCCGATTGAAACGACCTGAATCAAAATGTAAAAGATTGAAACGATGGTCATTACAAGGAGAATGGCTCGTGGCAATTTCTTTTGTGGATTATCCATATCTTCCGCAGCAACGGCAATTGATTCAAAGCCGGTAAAAGCATAGAAAATCAATAAGGCAGCCGCCCCGAATGAGGTGGATGATAATTTTGGTGAAACAACTGGATGGAAGTTTCCCCCTTTAATAAAGAAGACTCCAGCAATAATGAAAATAATCAGCGGAATCAATTTGCCAATTGTTGCAAAATTATTAACAACCTTTGACCATTTGACTCCTAAAAGGTTAATGACCGAAAGCCCGACGATGATTACGGTCATGACGGCAACCTGAGCTGGCCGATGATTCAATGCTGGAAAAATTTGGCCTAAAGCCGTTGCAAAACCATTTGCCATTGTCGCCCAAGCAATCATACTAATGATCCATTTGATAAAGCCGACTTCAAAACCGACAAAGTCACCAAAGGCTTCTTTGGCGTAAACGTACGGACCGCCATTTTCTTTAAATAGTCCGGCAGCTTCGGCAAAGCAAAGGGCAATCGTGATCACAAGGACGGCATCAAAAAGAAAAACGAATAAACTGGACGTTCCAACAAGGGAATATGCCTTGTTGGGAAGTAAAAAGATTCCGGAACCGATAATGGCATTTACTCCAAGCAGGATGATGCTTAAAAGTCCCATTTTATTTTTAGTTTTCATATAATTAATCAACTCTCTTTGCGTGGTCAATCAGGGTCTTAAAAATTATTTGTGCATTTGGATCAAAGCGGTGAAGCATTTCAGGGTGAAATTGAACTCCGAATTCAAAGTTCGGCGACTTCATATTTTGAAATCCCTCAACAACGCCATCAGGAGCAACCAGCCCGACCTCAAAGTCATCTGCAACCTGGTCGATGACTTGATGGTGGAATGAGTTTACCCGAATTTGAGAATCGTTAAATAGGTGAGCAAAAAGCGTGTTTTCGTTAACATTTAATGAATGGGTCCGGGTTGTTGGATCAGTCGGTTGAGCATGTCGCAGCAACTCATGATCAGCGTAACTTAGATCTTGAAGAATCGTTCCGCCATGATATGCATTGAGGACTTGAAATCCCCGACAAATTCCCAACACCGGAATATTCTTTTCTTCGGCGTTTTTGACCAGTGCAAAGTCAAAAGCATCGCGTTCAGGAAAGGTTGTTCCTAGCTTTTGCCGTGGTTCTTGGTGATAGTTCAACGGATCAACATCATGACCGCCACTCAAAATGATCCCATCGAGGTGCGCAATTTCGTCCTTAATAACTTCCTTGTCAGTATTAAAAGGAATGATAAACGGAATTCCGCCGGCTTGAATCACCGAATCGATGTAGTCGTCATTTACATATGACCGGTGATAGCCTGGAAACGGAGCTCCCGAATCAACGATAATGCTTCCTGAAATTCCAATAATTGGTTTCTTTGTCATGTGAATCAATTCCTTTCTGCAATAATCATCATAATTATAAATTGTTTATCCATAAAATGATGTTATTAATAATATATCAGCTTACTTTTTGTTAGTCAAGTTAATTATAGCACAAATCTCAAATTGACTTTTAGGATTTGATTGGTTACGATGAGTGATGATTAACAGGCGAAAGGAGAGGGTGGCATGCCATTAGTTCACGTTGAATTGATCGAGGGACGTTCACAAGAACAACTTAAGCAGCTTGTAGCTGATATTACTGATGCTGTTACTAAGAATACCGGGGCACCGGCAGAACACGTTCACGTTATCTTAGATGAAATGCGGAAAGACCGTTATGCAGTTGCGGGCGTTTTAAAGAGCGACGAAAAGTGATAAAAAACGGATGACTAAAATTTTTCAGTCATCCGTTTTTATTAAGCTAAATTCAAATAATCTTCAAGATAGTATGCCATGCCGTCATGCGCGTTATCAAGAGGGGTAACGTCATTTGCAAGGCTGCGGATCTTGTCCGTTCCATTCTTCATGGCGACGCCCCAACCGGCATACGTTAACATTTCGGCGTCGTTGTGTTCATCACCGAATGCAATCACGTTTTGCCGATCAATGTTAAAGTAGTTCGCTAAGTAACGTACTCCGTAAGTCTTGTTGATTCCGCGCGGTGATAATTCAAGGATTGGATTCGGGCCGCCCCAAACGCCGACCGTGATTCGATCACCGAAGTTGGATTCAAGTTGATGAACGATGTTGTCCTTTTTATTAGGATCAACCAGTAACATCATTGATGTTGGATCACGTTGTAAGTTCATTTGATTTAAAACTTCGGTTGATTTTAATGCGGTTGGGAAATAACCATCAAGGACGTTATTGGGAACGTCTGCAAGCGCAAGGTCCTTTCCTTCAGCAGCAATAATTTTAATTCCGAGATTCTCTTTTTCATGTAAAATGTCAAATGCAATTTTACGGTTAAAGGTTAGTTCATATTCTTTATCCCAGTGGTGATGTGGAATATGCCCCAGTGAACCGTTGAAATTGATCATTGGTGTTTTTAATCCTAATTCATCATAGTAGTTAACGGAATTGCGGTTGGGCCGACCGGTAACTAACGCAACAATATGCCCAGCATCTTGAGCCTTTTGAAGAACTTCCTTTGTTTTGGAACTTAATTGTGATTCGGAATTCAAGGTCGTTCCGTCAAGATCTAAGGCAATTAATTTCTGATCCATTAAAAATCTCCCTCCTTAAAGTAATTAAAAGTCGAATTAATTTAAAACTACCACAAAGTCAATATAATTACTAGGTTTTCATCATGATTTAGCGTTATAATTTTATTTATACGGTCAATATGGAAGGAGCATGATTATGATTTCAATTATTCATAAAGAGTGTCAAGGATTGCCTTATTTGGAGTTAATTGAGGAAGATAAAAAAGACCAATCACTTCCGTTGATTGTTTTTTATCATGGATGGACAGGACGAAAAGAAAATAACCTTACCCAAGGATATGAAGTTGCGAAGAAGGGCTTTCGGGTCGTAATGCCGGATGCCTTGTTCCACGGTGAACGAGCAGATGGTCCCGCTGAAAATCATCAGTTGCAATTTTGGCAAATTATCGAAAAGTCAATTGAAGAATTTCCAAAATTCGTCAAGTTATACGCTGATCAAGGATTAATTGACGGCGATAACGTTGCAGTCGGCGGTCTTTCGATGGGCGGGATTACCGTTTGTGCCTTATTTACGGTTTATCCGTGGATCAAGAATGCGGTTTGCCTCGAAGGAACCCCGAACCCGGTTGCGTTTGCGAAAATTTTAGTTGACAATTTACCGGGAATTGAAGATGTTCCGCAAGAATACATTCACGAACAGTTAGCCGGATTAAATCAAATTGATATGTCATTGAATCGTGAAAAGATTGCGGGCCGGCCATTGCATTTCTGGCACGGGACAGCTGATGACATGGTGCCATACAACTTAACGAAGAAATTCTTTGATGAAATTCAAGGAAAAGACTTTGCGAAAAATGTTACAATGACTACGACCCCTGGAGCAGGGCATAAAGTATCATATGAAACGACCGTTGAAATGGCCGATAAATTTGCTGAATATTTTGCAAAGTAAATTTTAATTTGAATTAGTTAGGAATGACATTTAGTGGCAAAAAAGAATTTTTTAACAATTTTGTACACCGCATTGCTTTCATTTCTCTGTGTGTTTATTTTTTCAAAGATCAACCAGCGGGATTTGATTTTGCAATTGGATAACCGTAATTTAACAGCGGAAGCGTACCAAATCAACCTGCGGCAAAATGAAAAGTTAAGTAAGTTTACCAAGGAACTGGATGATAGTTCAGCAATCGATAATGCTCAAGTTCACTTTCAATCAAAGAAAGATAAGAACATTACGTATTTCTATGGAAAAGGAAATTTTCCGGTTCCGCCGATGGTTTCAGGCGAATTCTTTTCTAAAAACGACTTTGACTCGATCGTCAACGTTGCGGTCGTTGGTCAAAATTTAAAGAAGAAACTTTATAAGCCAAAAGATCAAGCCTACCTGCATTATGGAAATCACTATATTCCGGTATTAGGGATCATGGGCGAAAATCGGGCCCATTCAAAGCTTGATAATCAAATTTTCATTGCTGGTGGACGTGACATCATGGAGAATTTGAACTCAAATGATTTCATTATTAAGATCGATGGGCGCAAATCATTTTCGACTAGTTTATTGAAAAAGACCTTTAATGCAGCCAGCGTAAAGCGGGTTGTTCATCAAAATACCCTTGCCCAAAGCGGTTCTTGGATCTCCAATCACTTTGCTCACTTGATGGGCTTGATTGCGATTGTAATTGGGACCCTTGGTGGGGCATTCTTATGGTCAATTGCAACCCGGAAAGATTTCCAAGCCGAATTATTTGCTTCAAATGATAAACGGCGCGTTGTTTTCCAAGAGTGGCGTTCATTTACCATTTATAACGGGGTTGGAATGATCGTCGGCACATTGATTGGGACGGTCGTCTTTACGTTGAGTACCTATGCCCAATTGATTCCGTTTATTGTCATCTTGTACATTGTAGCAATTTTGTTGTTCTACTTTGTAATCAAACATGATGTTAAGAAATTGAAGATCAACCTTTAATTTTTAGAAAGGAGCAGGGACGAAGTTATCCGTCCCTATTTTTATGTTAAAGTTACCGCAAGATTTTATTGAAAAATATCAAACGTTACTTGGCGATGAAGCCGAAGCATTTTTCAAAAGCCTTGATGAAGATGTACAAAAAGGTTTTCGCGTCAATTCGCTGAAACCGCATGCTGATCACCTTCAAATTGATACCGCGCGTCCCATTCCGTTCATTAAGGATGGATATTATGGCATGGTTAGTGGTCGTTCATTGGCCCATCAAGCAGGCTATGTGTACAGTCAGGACATTAGTGCAATGTATGTCGGGCAGGTCGTGGATGCGCAGCCTGGCGAAACGGTGTTAGATCTCTGTGCCGCTCCCGGGGGAAAGTCGACCCACATTGCTCAACAACTAAATAATCAAGGCTTGTTGGTAAGTAATGAGATCAACCATAAGCGCGCTTCGATTTTAGTGGAAAACCTTGAACGTTTTGGGGCTAAAAACGTCATTATTTTGAATGAAGATCCATCCCACCTTGCACAGAATCTTAAGCAGCGGTTTGATAAGGTGGTCGTCGACGCACCGTGTTCTGGGGAAGGGATGTTCCGTAAAGACCATAACGCAATCAAATACTGGCACCGCGATTACCCGGCAGAATGTGCTGCGCGGCAACGCAAGATTTTAGCCGATGCGATTCAAACCCTTAAACCGGGTGGGGAGCTGGTTTATTCGACCTGTACATTTTCACCCGAAGAAGACGAACAGATCATCAGTTGGTTGTTGACCACTTATCCGGACCTTGAATTGGTTGAAATTCCAAAATTTGAGGGAATGGATGCCGGGCGGCCGGACTTTGCGGATGGTAATCCAGAACTTGCAAAAACGGTTCGGCTGATGCCACATCATTTTAAGGGTGAAGGCCAGTTCGTTGCAAAATTACACCTCAATGGTAAACCAGGAAAGGTTAAAACTAAAAAGAAGAATAAGAAGCAAAATCAATCGCAATTAACATCTGATCAATTCGCGCTTTGGCAGCAAACAATCAATCATATTACGGATGAATGGGCGGATGTTAAGCGGTCAAACTTTAAGGTGTTTAATAATCATTTGTACTATTTCGATCGTGATTGGCCAGATATTTTTGCAATGAAGTACATGCGGCCAGGATTGTATCTTGGAGAATTCAAAAAGAAACGGTTTGAACCCAGCTATAATTTAGCGTTGACTTTAAATCCGGATGAAGGAACGGCGAAAGTTGAACTTTCAATGGATCAGTGGGAAAGGTACATGCATGGCGAAACCGTGACGCTTTCGAATTCTGCTTCAAACGGATGGACGCTTTTAACATGTGAAGGAGTTGGCTTTGCCTTTGGAAAAGTTGTGGGGACAACGGTTAAAAACTTTATTCCAAAGGGATTACGGTTTTTGAATTAGCAATCTGATAGTGTGAGAATAAGAAAACAGGTTGAGCTTGGCTCAACCTGTTTTCTTACTCATTTAATTGTTTTTGATCACTAATCAATGCAGGACTTAGCAGGTAACGAACCTGATGCAGTTCTGGAATCGTGCGGCAACCGAGCATCACCATTAAGTCTTTGATCTGACTTTGCAACGTGGTAATTAGGTCAACTAATACTTCAGGGCCGTTTTTGATCAAGGTGTGAAGGAACATTCCGGAAATGCCAACTGAGTCCGCTCCAAGAACAAGACTTTTTACGATTTCGAGGGCATTTCGGATGCCACCGGATGCAGTAATTGAAATTTGATCGCGAAGCGGCTGCGCACCAAGAAGACATTCAGCCAGACTAAGACCAATGTCATTTAGAAATGAATAATCAGCGTCATGCCGGCGTTCATTTTCAATTGCGACAAAGTTCGTTCCACCTTTGCCAGCAAGATCAACGTTCTGAATTTCCATTTCAGCAAGCATTTTGACAGTTTTAGGAGTAAGCCCTTGACCAACGCCTTTGACCATTAGTGGTTTTTCAAGATGATCGCTGATATTTTGAAGCTGGTCTTTCCAGTAAAAGATGCGGTCGCCTTCAGGCATTACTAATTCTTGAGCAACGTTGAGGTGAATTTGCAAACCATCTGCTTGGGTCAGTTCAAGCGCTTGTTTTGCCGTTGCAAGATCATTCCCAGCTCCCAAATTGGTGAAAAGCAGGGTATCTGGCGTTAATTGGCGCAACTGCTTGAAACCGTCAGCATTTGCCGGATCCTTTAAGGCAACGCTCACTGAACCGGTCGCAAAGGGGACGTGGCATTGGTTAGCCACTTGGGCAAGCTGAAAATTAAGCTTGTCAGTTTGCGGACTGCCGCCGGTAATTGCATTAATAAAAAAGGGACTATCAACTTGATATCCCATGATGGTTGTTGTTAATGAAATTTCGTTTTTCGAAATTTCAGGAATATTTTTAAATAACAACCGGACTTCATCTAAACGATTCCGACTTTCCGGCTGATAAAGTTTTTCAGCAATAAAAATATGCTCGTCTTTGCGATGTGCTTGAATATCCATTATTATTCCTCATTACTTGTGTACGTCGATAACTGTAACGGTAAGATTTGGGCCTGCCGCCATTGTTCAAAAATCTGCTGGTAATTTGATCCATGTTTAACGAACCCAATTCCGCAATCGCCACCGCCAGCCCCGGACATTTTGCCGCTTCCGCCAAAGCGAACAACAAGCTCGATCAATTCTTTGAGCCGGGGAGTCTCCAATTCGACGTGGCTAATTTCACTTAATTCATTTAAAAGTTCCCGGTTGCGGGTAATTGCAGCGGTTATTTTCTCAAAATCATCATTTTTGATTGCCTGAATTAACTTTTCAACGCATTGCGCACTTTGAACAACAAACGTATCATACTTTAAATGACTGCGCCGTTTAACTTCAGCAACAAGATGTTTGGTTGAGGCGGGAGCGCCTGTCCATCCGACAATCAAATCGGCGGTCGTTGGGGGAATAAGCGGCTGAATTTTTAACTCCGGCCAATCAGCTGCAATTAACGGCTTGAGTGGCGTTTGTGGCTGATCAAGTAACCAATTCCGGTCAGGCGAGTAATAGGCAATCCATCCAGTAAATGCACTGGCCGCAATATCTCCCAGGGAGCCATTGCCTTGAACGTTATAGTGCGCAAGGGCGGAAAGTTTATATATTTCCATAGCAGTCAGGTGAAGATGATAGAACGCAGCAATCGCCTTCACAACGCCGACAGTTACTGCTGCTGACGATCCAAGACCAAATTTTTTGCCATCAGGACTATCAAGCTCGCTATCGATTTCAAGGTTGAAAAATTGAAGTTGATGGCCGCATTCAGTAGCATACCGTTCAGTTAAGCGAATTGCTTCAAACACAAATTCAAGTTGAACTTCGTCTTTAAGTTGAATTTGGTGGTGGGCTGTTCGGTGCCATTTAACCGGCACGGTTTGATACTGATGCGAGTAAATGGTCCCGGTCGCGGTTGCCGATGTAATTTTGAGGTGGACAAACCGATCCACTGCAACGATCACGGCTGGGGTTCCAGGTTCAACGACGGCATATTCACCAGCAAGATAAAGTTTTCCGGGGACTTTGACGTTAACCACTTAGTTACCTCCTTATGCTTCGATAAAGCGAACTCCTTCTCCAGGTTTAGCAAATTCAAACGTGATTTGGTCAAATTTTGAAGCTAAAATCCGCTGAATAGCAGGGGCATCCGTTTGCATACATAAAATTTTAACGTTTGGACCCGCATCAAGGGTGTAGTAACACGGAATGTGTTCTTCTTCACGAATCCGTTCGACTTCTTGCATGATTGCTAAGCTCATTGGTTCAAAGTAGTTAAAGTGCGGTTGGGCACTTAAATTTAATGCATGCATTTTAAGCGCGTTGCTTTCAGTGATTTCACCAACTTTTTGAAAATCACGGTTTTGAATTGCCTTTTTAATCGATTTTAAATCTTCGGTTGTTGATTGGATCCACCCCTGATAATACGGGGATGTTTCAACAACGGTCTGCATTCCGGCCCGGGAAGAGATTTTCTTTTGCCCGGAGTTGACGATTCCAACCAACATTCCAATTGGCCAGTCAAGGTGTTCTTCAACGGGAACGGCATAGGATGTTTGATCATCTTGGCCTTGTTGCCATTCGACAAATCCGCCATAGATCGACCGGCTGGCAGAGCCTGATCCGCGACGTGCAAGGCGCGAAAGATCTTTTCTGCTCAAATCCAATCCTGCAGCCTTACTGGCAGCAGCGGCAAGGGCAGCAAAGGCCGATGCCGAAGATGCAAGTCCCGCAGCTGAAGGAACATGATTAATCGAATCGATTCGCGCAAAAGTTTGAATTCCTGCAAGTTTGCGAACAAGGTCCATAAAATGGTTGACCTTTGGATTTTCAGCAGGTTCGCCGTTAAGGGTAAAAACATCTTGCGCTAATCCTTCATCAAACTTGACCGTTGTATCGGTATAAAAGTGGTCAAGGGTAAGTGAGAGCGAACTGTTTTGCGGGATGATCAAATCAACATCCTTTTTTCCCCAATACTTGATCAATGCAATATTTGTATGTGCACGGGCAGTAATTGGTGAATTATTCATGAACGCCCTCCTTAAGTAAAGGTTCGATCCACGTTTGGGTTGCGCCAGCGTTTAAAAGGGCTTGCGAAAGGCCGCTGGCATCGCCAATTGATTTCGTAAGGCAAATGAAGCATCCGCCTTTGCCGCCACCGGTTAATTTACTGCCGAGCGAACCGTTCTTCAAGCTGAGGGCGATCAAATCATCTAGTTGCGCGCAACTAACGCCTAACTGGCGTAAAATGGTTTGCGCAGCATTGAAAATTTCGCCGAGTTTTTCAATATCATCTGATGCAAGGGCGTCTTTTGCATTAAAAGCAAGTTGCCCTAAATCAGAGATCAATTTCTGGGTTTCATCCGGGTTATGCATTAACCGTTCCTTAACAACGGCAATTGCTTGACTTGTTTTGCCTTTAATTCCGCTGTCGGCAATTACAAGGTACCCATGTGTCTTAATTGGAAAAGTCTTTAATTCCTGGTTGCGAACCATCCAAATCGGTTGTTCGCTTGCACAGGTTGCGGCATCTAACCCGCTTGGATTTTTGTGGGTATCTTTTTCTGAAATATTTGCAAGGTTCAGTAACCGGGTCTTGGTTAATGGCTTGCCTAAATATGTGTAAAATGCCCGGATCAAAGCAACCGCAACCGCTGCTGATGAACCCATTCCGCGTTCAGCAGGGAGATCGCTTTTGATCGTAATACTTAATGGATTTTCAATTTCATTTTTATCGATTAAATAGTTAATTAAATGTTTGATTCCTGAAACCGGAAAATCAGCTAACTTTCCCGTGAAGTAACTGCTGTTGATCGTACTTTCGGTTTCGGCGTCTTCAACCGTTACTTTAACATTGACGGTTGTAAGTGGAAGGGCAATTGCCGGTTGACCATAAACAACGGCATGTTCGCCAATCAGAATAATTTTTGCGTTGCTCTTTCCATGAGCTGGATTACTACTTACCAAGGTAAAGATCCTTTCAAAATGGATTTGAGAAGTTCAAAAAGAACATATTACCTTTTTGAAATTGTCAGTATAAACACATGTTAATTCAACGCTCATTATACCGTATTAATTGGGAATAGACCAATGAAATTTTAATTAAAGGATCTCTCAATGAGTAATAATTTGTTATTTTAACTATTCGGGAATTTATTTTGAGTTTAAACGGTAGTTTATTGTAAAATCAAAGTTAGAAATTAAAGGAATGACGGAAGAATGGCAAAGAATCAAACATTCGCGGTTGTTGATCTTGAAACGACCGGAACGAAGATGGACGGAACGAACCGAATCATTCAATTCAGCTGTGTTCTCGTTCAAAATCGCAAAATTGTAAATACTTTTAATACATTAATTAACCCGTTGATGGCCATTCCGGCAGATGTTCAAAATCTAACGGGAATTCATGAAAAGGATGTGCGGCACGCCCCGCTCTTTGATGACGTTGCGGGAACGATCTATGCGTTATTGCAGGATACCGTTTTTGTAGCGCATAACATTCAGTTTGATTATCGTTTTTTAAATACCGAACTTGAACGGGTTGGGTATCCGGAACTGGATTTAAAGGGCGTTGATACCGTTCAGCTTAGTCAGATTTTATATCCGTGTCTGGCATCGTATCGGCTCCAGGATTTAAGTGCGGCCTTGAAAATTAGTCACGAACGGCCCCATCAGGCGGATAGTGATGCGGTCGTGACGGCCGAGTTGTTGATCAAACTAATGAATCAGATTCATCAACTCCCGGATTCGTTATTACGCCAGCTTGAATCAATGGGGGATGCACTATTATTTGAAACCGGAATGCTGTTTTCAAATGAACTGCGAAACCGGAATGCGCCAAAGAAGCATGACGCTGATTTGATTCAAGTCGGGAAAATTACTTTCCGGCGTCCACGAAAATTTGAAGGGCATGACCGTACAAGCTCAAAGCAACCATTGCTTGAGGCATGGCCGTCAAGTTATGAAAAGCGGCCGCAACAGTTAAATTTGATGGAAGATGTCGCTTCCCAAATGCGGCACGGACAGCCGCAAGCCTTTTTTGAAGCACCGACGGGAACAGGGAAAACGTTGGGATATTTGCTGCCAGCAGCCCATGAGCTTCAATATGGTCATCGCTTTTTGATCAGTACAACGACAAATGCTCTTCAAAATCAGCTGATCGACCAGGAAATCAACCAACTGGATCAGTTTTTACCGTTTAAGGTCAACGTTGTTTCGTTAAAGGGGAGTCAACATTATATTGATTTAGACAAGTTTGCGCATACGCTTGATCAGCCGCAAAATGATTATACCCGGTTGATTCAGATGCGGTTATTAGTCTGGCTGACCCAAACTGAAACGGGTGATCTGGATGAATTGAACTTTACGGTTCAGCAATTGCCGTTATTTGATGAAATTACTCATCATGGAGTTCAGGGATTAAATCAGGAAAGTCCGTATTACCAATATGATTTCATGCGGCGGCGAACTGATGAGATGCAAAATGCGGATTTTGTGATTACGAATCACGCTTATTTGATCAAGCATGCGGCGGAATTTGCAGATCAGCATCGAACTTTGATCGTCGATGAAGCCCAACAGCTAGTAACGACAACGTTGCAAAATAATAACCAGGTAATGGATCTTGATGCGGTCAAAATTCTCGCTGATACGTTGCTTGTCAAAATGGAGTCGCAGGTTTCATATTCATTTGCAAATTTGATCGAACAGCGGCTGCTGACTAAGGCTGAGTACCGGAAGATTCTCCAAAAAATTCAAGTCATCGACCATACGATTCCTGAATTTCGCGATGCAATGCTGCAGCGGTTCATGAAGTTGCAACGAATCGCCAAAATTACGGAAACTCCGGTTCAGTTTAAAAAGATTTTTGGCTTTGTTAAGGAACACGTCAATCAATATCGTAAGGTGCAAAATGCAATTCGGTTCTTGGAAAATAAAAATCCAAAACTTTACCGGCACTTTATTGAATTGCTTGACCAACAGCGCCTTGATAGTCAGTCATTTAATCTGTTTAAAGCGTACTTTAAACTCAGTAATGAATTGCTTGCAAAGTTAAAAAACTGGGATCGGCTTGCGTTGGAAAACCTTGAAAAGACGGCGGACAGTTTACTGATGTGGCTCAGTTATCCGCAAGCCCAGGATGGCGCCCACTTAAGGCTTCACTTTGGGTTGATGGAGTCCCAAGATTTCTTGCAAACTAACGTCTATTCGTTTTTCAATCAGGTACTGTTCTTTAGTGGAAGCTACTTTACTTCGCAAACGTATCAGTATTTCGTTGATCAGCTTGGCGCGGTTGAAAGCAAACATTTCAAATATCAGTCGGCTTTTGATTATGAGCATCAGGCGAAGGCCTTACTGGTTAAGGATGTCCCGGATGTCAATCAAGTTCCGGCTGACGAATATGCAAACTATTTAAGTGATCAGATTATTCAGATTTGCCAAGCACAACACCGGCAGACAATGGTTCTGTTTAATTCAAACGAAATGGTTGAAAAAGTTTACGACCAATTGCGCGATGATGAACGGATGCAGTCATGGCAGATTTTGGCGCAAAACGTTACGGGCACCGCTGAACGTTTAAAGAAAAAGTTTCAGTCAGTCCAAAATGTACCGCAGTTGTTGCTTGCAACGGGGACATTTTGGGAAGGGGTCGACTTACCGGCTGACCAGCTTGAAACCCTTGTGATTGCTAAACTGCCATTTCAAGCGATTCAAAGTCCGTATAACCAGATTCGGTATCAGCGGGATGAACGGGCCGGTGGCAATGCGTTCAACGACATTGCGCTTCCTGAAGCGGTTATGCGGTTTGCCCAGGGAGTTGGCCGCTTGATTCGAACACAACATGACCGGGGCTTAGTGATCACGCTTGATTCGCGAATCGTTAACCGCAGTTATGGAAAGCAGTTTGTGAATACTTTTCCGCAGGGAATGCCGGTCAAGGTAATTGAGAGCGAACAACTGACAGCTGAAATTACAAATTTCTTTAATTCCAAACGTTAGGTTATTTTTTTGTTATAATAGTTGATAACATGTAATAGAGAAGAGGCTCAGAATGGGACGGGTTCAACGCAAAACGAAGCGCATCAAACGGATGATCATCATTGGAATCATTGCTTTAATTTTGATCGTCATTTGGGGATACTATATGGTTGCTCAGTTGCCATACCGCGAAGCGAAGAGTGAAGCTTTTCAGATGGCGGCAAAATATGCGAAGGTTGATAGTGTCAAAAACTTTTATATTTATAATCGTAATAGTACATATTACACAATTGAAGGCGAAAACGATGATAATCAGGATGTGTACGTTGTAATTCCCAAGAAGGGCAATCGCGTAAATATTTACGCGAAAAATAAGGGGATTACTAAGAAAGCAGCCGAAAAAATCGTTAATCAAAAGTACCAGCCGCAAAAAATTGTGAAAATCGTTTTTGGAATGAAAAATGGGGGCACTCCGTTATGGGAAGTTGCCTATGAAAATCAGCAAGGTAATTTGTGCTATGCCCAGGTTGCATTTAAAGACGGGCAAGTCTTACAAAATATCACGAATATGTAGCGAATGATAATGACACATTTCGGAAGATAGTTTATAATTAAAAAAAAGTAAATCTTTTTTTGAGATTATCAATTAAGATTAGAGGAGGAACGGCTTGTGGAAACGATCAGTATTATTGATTCAAAGAACCACGTAAACGAAAAAGTCAAAATCGGAGTTTGGCTTACAAATAAGCGTTCAAGCGGGAAAATTGCTTTCTTACAATTGCGAGATGGATCAGCATATTTCCAAGGAGTAGTTGTAAAGAACAACGTTTCTGAAGAAGTTTTTAAGATTGCTAAGGAAGTTAAGCAAGAAACAAGTATGTACGTAACCGGAACGATTCATGAGGACTCACGGTCACACTTTGGTTACGAAATTGAAGTTGAAGATATTGAAATTGTTGGTGAAAGTGAAGATTATCCAATCACACCAAAGGAACACGGAACAGATTTCTTAATGGATCACCGGCACTTATGGTTACGTTCAAGTCGGCAATTCGCAATTATGAAGATCCGGAACGAAATGATTCGGGCAACATATGAATTCTTCAACAAGGAAGGGTTTATGAAGGTTGATGCGCCAATCTTGACCGGAAGTGCACCAGAAGGAACAACTGAATTATTCCACACGAAGTACTTTGACCGGGATGCATACCTTTCACAATCTGGTCAGCTTTATGAAGAAGCCGGCGCAATGGCTTACGGCAAGGTCTTCTCATTTGGACCAACATTCCGGGCTGAAAAGTCAAAGACCCGGCGACACTTGATCGAATTTTGGATGATCGAACCTGAAATGGCATTTACTCACCAAGAAGAAAGTCTTGAAGTTCAAGAACGGTACATTGCATATCTTGTTCAAAATGTCCTGGATCACTGTGATTACGAATTGAATATTTTAGGCCGTGATAAGGATGTTTTGAAGCGGTATACCGAATTACCATATCCACGAATCTCATATGATGAAGCAATCAAGATGTTGCAAGATTCAGGTGAATTCCCAGATGTTGAATGGGGAGCAGACTTTGGTTCACCGGAAGAGACATATTTGGCTGAACAATTTAGTAAGCCAGTGTTTGTAATGAACTATCCGAAGGCCATCAAGCCATTCTACATGAAGCCACACCCAACCCGGGATGATGTTGTTATTTGCGCAGACTTATTAGCACCTGAAGGCTATGGTGAAATTATCGGAGGTTCAGAACGAGCAACTGATACGGATTACTTGAAGGAACAAATCGAAAAGGCCGGTTTGAACATGAAAGATTACGAATGGTATCTTGATTTACGGCGTTATGGAAGTGTTCCGCATTCAGGATTTGGTCTTGGGCTTGAACGGGCCGTTACTTGGATCACAGGCGAAGACCACATTCGGGAAGCAATTCCATTCCCACGTTTGTTAAACCGGATTTACCCGTAAAATTGGGACTTGAAAAAGAGGCTGGATATGTTCAGCCTCTTTTCTTATCTGAATGATTGAGGAGGGATTTTGAATGGATGACGCAATTGCATTGAAATTATTGCAGACAGAAGGTACGACAATTCCCAATTTGATTTTGAAAAATTACGTCAAGCTCGGAATGACCGCGGAAGAATTTGTCTTTTTGCTTGAACTTAAAGCTGCATTGAAGGATGGAAAACAAGCCTTTGATCTTCAAACGATTGCCCAAATCATGAGTAAGGATGAAGCTCAGATTTATCAATTGCTTCACGGATTGATTGAAAAGGGGATTATCAGCTTGACATCAGTGGTGGACGATCAGGGACGGAATTCAGACCAATATAGCTTAGATCCACTGTATAAAAAGACACTTAAACTTTTACGCGATCAGACCCAGGAACACCAAATTCAAGCTCATCAGCAAACACGCAATGATGTCTTTGCTCGAATTGAGCAGGAATTTGGCCATCCCTTGTCTTCATTTGATATGGAAATGATCGATAGTTGGCTTAATGAGGATCATTACTCACCTGAGATTATCATTTTAGCTTTAAAAGAGGCCGTTTTAAGCGGCGTTTATAATTTAAAGTACATGGATAAAATTTTGCTTGCATGGGAAAAGAAAGGCATCAAAACGGCGGCTGATGTCCAGCGTCAACGGACCAAATTCAGACATCAGAGTCAAAGCCAACGAAAACAAGGAAACCGGGTGAAACCGAAGATTCCGCTGAATAAGTGGTCGGAGTAGCGGAAAAATGATTATCCAGATATAATAAAGAGGATGTGATTTTGATCACATCCTCTTTTTAACTATCGTGATTTTAAATTAAATTCCCCGAAGAATTCCCACAATTGACTGATCATTGATAACAGCTGGATCAACTAAATCAACTTGACCGCCGTATACCAACGTGTCGATCGCAATTTCATTTGCTTGAACCTGTTCGTCAGTTTCGGTTTCGTTAACGGCAAGTTCGTGCGCGATCACGGTCGTATCAAGCCGGCCTTCTTTGGCTGCTGCTTGAACGTCCTTCATTCCTTCAAGGTATCTCTTCTTTGAGTGGGCAAGGTCAATTGCATCTTCAATCTTTTCCCGGCTTTCATCAATGAACCGTTTGGTAATTTTGGCCGTTGCTTTTTCAAGCGTTTCATGATTGATCACTGCTGGAATTGTCAACGTATCTTCCTTATCCAAGAAGTGGTTGTGGGATAACTTCTTGAACTCGCCCGCATCATCTTCAGTTGCCATTAAAACAACTTTTAAGTGATCCTTTAAGCTGATGTGTTTAGTAATGTATTCATCGACCATTCTGAAGTATTGATCCATGTTTGCTTGTTCAGCTTCTGCTTTAACATCGGTTCCTCTGAATTGGTCATATGAACCGCCGCCGCGTTGCTCCATCCGAATCTTTTGATCAGGCGTATCAATGTTTAATGCTTGTTCAGCTGAAACCGGGGCGTCATCACTCAAATTCATTTGGGAAACTAATCCATTTTTAACGGTAAACATTTCAAATGAAGAACGGGTGATCTTTGCAATATTATAACTTGGCATATATTCGTATCCGCGAATAATTGGTAAAATATATGGTTTATCGGCTACCCGAACTTGGAGATCAACTTTCCGTGGAAGGTAGTAGTGGTAAGCTGTTTCATTGCTAATAATGATCGCAAGTGACTTTGATTGAGCATAATCAAAGATAATATCGTTTTGTGTTGCTTTAATTTTCTTTTCGTACTTTGACCAGTTCTTTTCGCCATATTTTGCAATAAATTGCTTTTTGGCTTTTGAAAGAAGACTGTTAAATTCGGTGTCATCAAATTTGAAATTGTCTTTGCTAGGATAAAGTGGTAAAAACAATGAAATAAATGGTCCTGAAACTTCTTCATTAACTACAATATTTTTCAAATCATGTTTTAATGACATAATCAAAACCTCCTTTAACCTTTACATTTTTATTATATATTGATTGGAATGAAAAGGTTATCAATATGCTTTGAAAAAGAAGGTGTGACAAAACAGTAAAAACGAGCGTGGTGGAAGCAGAAAAGCGAACGAATCGCGTCAGCATAGATTCGGAGGTTTTCGAACTTCCGCTTAGCTCGTTTGTTTTGGAGCCCGATTATAGGGATAGATACAACAAAAGAGGTTGCGATTTGTTATATCACAACCTCTTTTTAGCAGCTAAATAACATTAATGATGATCATTGTTATTGTTTTGATTATTATTGTTGTTATTATTCTGCTGATTATTATTTTGATTATTGTTGTTCTGGTTATTATTGTTATCGCTTTGCTGTTGTGATTGGCTGTTTGCCTGAACCTTGCTTTGCTGGTCTGAATTTGAATTTGCCTGCGAGTTACTATTTTGACTCTTTTGTGAATCATCGATCTTTGAAAAGACGCTTTGGAATTTCGCCATGCTGCTCTTCTTTGAGAAGATCTCACTTGAAGGCGGTTGAGACCCAGCTAGGTAAAGTTGCCGGACACCGTTGATGTACTTAACGTAAACGGTGCTTGGCTTTACCCAGTCAGTGTTTGATACATCTTCGGACATATATTCCATAATTTGCTTATAGAATTGCGAAGCGAGGTTGGCTGTTGGTTGCGTCATGTAATTTCCTGGTTGATACTGATGATCATATCCAAGCCATACAGATACGGAATAGTTCTTGGTGTAACCATTGAACCATGAATCCATGATCGCGTTGGATGGAAATTCATTCGCAACATCTGATGGATAAGCGTTTGTTCCGGTCTTTCCGGCTTGGTAAAGGCCAGGAATATTCGCTTCCGTCCCAGTTCCCTTTGGTGAAGTAATAACCTGTTTCAACATGTCAGTAATCATGTATGCCGTTGACGGTTGCATTGCCCGTTTTCCTTCGTTAGAGTACTGTTTAACCGTTCCATCAGGTGTTTCGATCGCATTGACATATTGTGGCTTATAGTAAATTCCGCCATTAGCAAATGCTGCGTAGGCCGCTGCGTTTTGTAACGTTGATGATGGAAGTCCGATCCCGTTTGAATAGTGCAATCCAGACTTATAGTTAAAGCCAAGTCCTTGAAGGAACTTCGTTGCTTTTGGAAGACCAACACTGGCTAATGTTTGAATTGCAGGGATGTTCCGGGATTCAATCAAGGCTTCCCGCATTGTCATGTTACCTTCATATTTATGGTCAAAGTCATAAAGGGCAGTGTTTGAACCTGGATAGTTATATGGTTCATCTTTCAACATATGGTACGTTGCCCATTGCTTGTACTCGATTGCTGGACCATAATCCATTAACGGTTTAGCAGTTGAACCGTCAGTCCGATCAGTCTGAACGGCACGGTTCAGGCCGAAAGTAACGTTTCCTAATTTCCGTCCTCCAATCATTGCGACAACCTTTCCGTTGTGGGGGTTAATGATTGTTGAGGCAACCTGGATCTTGTTATTCGGGAAGTAGACGTAATTGTTAGTATTGGCAATTTCGTACAACTTTTCTTGAATATTCATATCAAGGTTAGTGTAGATTTTGAGACATTGAGTAAATGGATCGTATCCTTTGGCTTCAACGTCTTGAATAACTTCCTTCAAGTAAGGATCAGCGATTTTAGCTTTTTCGCTGTCTTCCACGTTGTTTTGGTGGACTGGAAGAAGTCCGTTATTGATATCTTCGGCTTGCGCTTGCTGTTCTTGACTCTTTGAAATCTTGTGATTTTCATACATTGCCTGAAGAACTTCATTCCGCCGTTCTAAGGCCAATTTTGGATTCGAATACGGGTTATATGAAGATGGCGCATTCGGAATTCCAGCGATCAATGCAGTTTGAGCTAAGTCAAGCTGACTTAATGATTTACCGTAATAGAATTTAGCAGCCGTTTCCATTCCATAGTTACCATATCCCATAAAGACCTTATTAATGTAGAATGTTAAAATTTGATCTTTTGAGTAATGCTTATCAAGCTGCAGAGCCAACCAAGCTTCTTGCGCTTTCCGTTTAAGTGTTTGGTCAGATTTGGAAGTTGAGAAGTATGACAATTTGATCAATTGCTGGTCGATCGTACTTCCCCCTTGAAGGCCTGAACCTGGATTAAGGTTGTTTAAAAACGCCCCCAAAATTCGTTTCGGGTCAATTCCTTTTTGTTGATAGAATTGCCGGTCTTCAATTGAAACAATCGCATCTTTTAACTGTTGCGGAACCTTATCTTCAGCAATCAAAGTCCGATTGTCAGACCCCAGTGAAGTAATCTTTTTATTGTTCGCGTCATAAATGATCGTCGAACCTGGACTTGATAATTTGCTTGTTGAAAGTTCAGGTGCACTTTTTGCATAGTAGAAGAAGAGGGCTGAACCAGCCGCAACTCCAAGGACAAAGATAATCAAAATAACTAGCAAAACGCGCTTGATAATATGCCAAGGGCCCTTTGCGCGAACCGCTTCTTCAGCTTCTCGCCGATTAACTCTTGAATATTCTGGATCTTGATTACTCATTATTATCTCCTTCGATTTGGTTAATTAGTAAATCCACCGCTTTAAGGTATGGAATTCGAGGTTGCAAACTATATTCAATTTTAAAGCTCACGTCTTCGATTTCCTTTTTCGGGATCGACTTGCGTCCATGAGCTTGATTGTCCCAATAGTTAAATAGAAGGGATGTCGGCATTAAATACAGTTCATCTTGCGAAACAAAACGAACGATTGTAAAACAGATTCCGTGTTGTTTTTCACAAGCTTTCATATGTTTGATTTGGTGCTCATGAAAGTTGCTTAACGGGAAGGCGGTCTTATTTTTGGTTTCTTTTGCTTCAAAATCAAGGTAGTAACCCCGATAAATTCCGTTGTAGTCAGTCGTTGACGGCGTTTTGAAATACGCTTTTTTAATTACCGCTGCACTTCGCTTCGGGTAATCAACGTCAACAATTTGAATTGGAATGGGTTTCTTGTGGATGACGGCGATCTCGCGTTCAAGGTAGTATTGATTACTATCATTGATTCCCTGTTCAAGCGTCATTCCGCGATTGCCATAAACAATTCGACTTGGCGATTTATGTTTCGCCTTGAATGTGGTACTCTGCTTTTGAGAGTAGTGCTGACCATTCGGATAGTTAAGTGTCATCAAAATCACACTCCTATCCCGGTATTTTACCATTTATCAAGATTTTAGGCAAAATCGTGAAGGGCAGGTGAAGCAGTTGCGGTTATGGGTAACTGGTTATCGAAGTTATGAACTCGGAGTTTTTGCAAATAATGATCCGAAAGTCAAAGTGATTAAGTATTTACTAAAAAAACATTTTGAACAGAAATTTAATGATGGGCTTGAGTGGGTGATTACCGGCGGCCAACTTGGGGTTGAACAATGGGCTGCGGAAGCGGCAATAGAATTGAAGGAAGAGTATCCAGAATTGAAAGTTTCACTGATGTACCCGTTCAGTGAGTTTGGCAGTCAATGGAACGAACAGAATCGCATGCTGTTAAGCGATTTGGAATCCAAGGTTGATTTTTGTGCAAGTATCAGTAAACAACCATATCAATCGCCGGCACAATTGAAAAATTTTCAAAAGTTTATGCTGGACCATACGGACGAGGCAACGCTGATCTATGATCCGGAATATCCTGGAAAACCGAAGTATGATTATCAAGCCGTTCAACAATACGCAGAAAATCATGATTACCCGGTTACGATGTTTGACATGGATAATTTGCAAGACGCTGCAAATGAATTTCAAGAAAATCTTGGCAACTAAAAACAATTCTGCTATAATATTGCTGTTATGAGTTAAGTACCTATCGGAGACGAGGTGTAATTTATGGAAAATGTCAATCTTACGCCTAAAGAAATCGTAAACAAGCATTTTAAGCCTAAGATGCGCGGTTATGATCCAGCGGATGTTGATGAATTTTTAGATAAAGTTATCCAAGACTACGAGACTTTCACTAAAGAAAATCAACGGTTACAAATGGAAAATGATCGGCTTGTAAGCAAAGTTGACGAACTTACGAAGCAAGTTGCTGTTGGTAAGTCTGGTCAAGCTGCAAGACCAACTTCAAATGTCAACAACATGGACATCTTGAAGCGACTTTCTAATTTGGAACGACGCGTTTTTGGTGCTCAACTTAATGATGATAATGACCAAAGTAGTCGTTTTTAATAATTAAATATGTTGATTAGCGTGTAGTGTTCGGGTAATCGCGGGCTGCTTATGCAGTCTGAGGAAAGTCCAAGCTTGCACAGGCTGCGATGCCTGTAGTGATCGTGCTTGCTGAAAAAATAAGGCAAGGTACCTACATCGTAGGTAACGGCAGATAAAAAGGCTAAAACTTCGGTCATGCCTGAGTAGTCTTGAAAAGTGCCACAGTGACGAAATAGTATTGGAAACGGTACTAGTGGAACGCGGTAAACCCCTCGAGCAGGTAACCCAAATTTTGGTAGGGGCGCTTCATGACGGAAATGAACTAATCATGGGGGCGAGTTTTTAACTCGGAGATAGATGATTACCACCGATTCCAGTCCTGGCTGGATGACGTACGGAACGTGGCTTATAGAGCACTACATATGACAGGAGGAGGTTGCGACATTGTTGCAACCTCCTATTTTTAATTAAGGATGAGGAAAATGGAAATAATCGCGACGTGCGCTGCTGGAATTGAAGGAATTCTTGGAAACGAACTGAAACACCTTGGATATCATGCCAATGTTGAAAATGGTCGGGCGCGGCTTGAAGGCGACTTTCAGGATATTATTCGTTTAAATTTATGGCTTCGGACTGCTGACCGGGTAAAAATCGTTTTGGCAAAGTTTATGGCGAAAACCTTTGATGATTTGTTTGAAAATGTAAAGCAAATTCCGTGGGAAGATTGGCTGGCACTCGATGCGGCTTTTCCGGTAAGCGGTAAATCACAAAAATCGCAATTGCATAATGTTCCGAGTGTTCAGGCAATTACTAAAAAAGCAATTGTTGAACGCATGAATCAAACGTATCATCGGCGGACGAATTTTCCGGAAACAGGGGCTGAATATCCGGTTCAGGCTTCGATCAATAAAAACAAAGTAATGGTTACCCTTGATACAACGGGATCAAGTTTATTTAAGCGCGGATACCGGTTAGATAAAGGGGGCGCGCCGATGAAGGAAAATATGGCTGCGGCCCTTGTTTTATTGTCACATTGGTATCCGGAAGATCCGTTTATGGATCCAGTGTGTGGTTCAGGAACGCTTCCAATTGAAGCAGTTCTATTGGGACGCAACATCGCGCCGGGAATCAACCGCCATTTTGTATGTGAACAATGGCAGCAAGTCGACGAAACGATGGTTTCAAAACTTCGCGAAGAAGCCCGCGCAGCTGAAAAACATGACGTTGAACTCGACATTGCTGGCTACGATATTGACGGACGAATGATCAATATTTCAAAGGTCAATGCGAAGGCAGCCGGGGTTTTGCATGATATTCATTTCAAACAGTTAGCGGTTAAAGACTTTAAGACTGATAAGGAAAATGGCGTGATCGTTGCTAACCCGCCATATGGACAACGTTTAAGCGATCGTGACAGTGTTCACGTTTTGTATGAACAAATGGGAAAAATCTACCGTCCAATGACTACGTGGAGTAAGTATATTCTTACAAGCGATTTAAATTTTGAAAAATATTATGGCGAACAGGCAACTAAAAGACGTAAACTATACAATGGTTCGCTGCGAACGGACCTCTTTCAATATTGGGGAAAGAAGAAACGTTAATTGAAGGTGAAAAAATGAAACAAAAGAGATATTACAGTCAACCAGATGTTCCAACCTCGATTGTTTGCTGGTCATTCACATGGATGATTTTTCTTTTCAGTATGCTTTTATGGCTGGAAATTACGGTCTTTCAAATTTGGACCTTGATGACTTTGATTTTATTTTTGATTGTGGCCTTGGTCGAACTTCGGGGGCGGTATCTTCAAATTGAAGACGGAAAAATCAATTACCATGCATTGATCGTTTTTAATGGTCAAAGCATCAAGTTAAGCGATATTAAAGAAGTGAAACATAACCGGTGGGGTGTTGTCCGGTTCGTAACGGGAAAAGCGACCTACAGCTTTTTGATGATGCCGAAGACGGCTGCCCGGTTGGCAACGGATGTTGCTGAATTAATTAAATAAGAGAAGGTGTGACAAAACGTCAAAAACGAGCGTGGTGGAAGCAGAAAAGCGAACGAATCGCGCAGCATAGATTCGGAGGTTTGCGTCCTTCCAAGTAACTCGTTTGTTTTGGAACCTGATTATATGAAGATAGCAAAGAGATTGTGATTTGGGTCACAGTCTCTTTTTTGTTCGGCTTTATCTTTAACAGCTCGTAATTTAATATCATTATTAATATTAAAAGTTTATATACGAACGATAAAAATAAATAGTGTTTACAATGTTCAATTTATTTGGTAAGCTAACCTTAATGAAGGAGGAAGATATTCATGAATGCTCAAGTTAGTGTAGTTATGGGAAGCATCTCAGACTGGTCAACCATGAAGTTGACGGGTGAGATTTTGGATAAATTGAATGTTCCGTATGAAAAGCAGGTGGTCTCCGCTCACCGGATGCCGACTGAATTGATGAAATTTGGTCAAACGGCCCGTGAACGGGAAATTAAAGTAATTATTGCGGGAGCTGGCGGGGCAGCCCATCTTCCAGGAATGCTGGCGGCCAATACGATCATTCCAGTCATTGGGGTTCCAATTCAAACCCATGCACTTGGAGGAATGGATTCATTACTCTCAATCGGTCAAATGCCAGCTGGCGTTCCGGTTGCTACCATGGCGATTGGAGCAGCGGGAGCCCGGAATGCGGCTTTGATGGCATGCGAAATGTTGGCTTTAAATGATGATGCACTTGCAGACCGCTTAGTCGATTACCGGAGACAGCAGCATGATGCTGCCGTAGAAAGCAGTGCGCATCTTGAATAAGCAAATTGAACAGGGCGATACGATCGGAATTATTGGCGGCGGTCAATTAGGCCAAATGCTGGCATTTTCAGCTAAAGCAGCGGGAATGAAGGTCATTGTTCTTGATCCGGATCCAACTTGTCCAACCGGCCAGGTTTGTGATCGCCAAATTGTTGCGCCGTATGATGATGTGAATGCAATTCAGCAGTTAGCTGACGAAGCCGACGTGTTAACGTATGAATTTGAAAATGTTGATTTGGACGCGTTAGATGCGGTTAAAGATGTTGTTTCAATTCCTCAAGGAACAGAGCTGTTGCGGATCACTAAGGATCGGATTCGTGAAAAAACATTTTTGAAAGAACACGGCTTTCAAACCGCTAAGTTTGCTGCAATTAACAGCGCGCAAGATTTTGAAGATGAATTAAAACGAATCGGTTTTCCATGTTATTTAAAAACTTGTGAAGGTGGCTATGATGGAAAAGGTCAGGTCCGGCTTAATAGCGAGGAAGATTTAGAACAAACCGCGGAGATCTTGCAACATTGTCCATGTATTTTGGAGAAGGCCGTTGATTTTAAGTGCGAATGTTCCGTGATGGTCGGACGGAATGTTGACGGCGATTCAAGCGTTTTTCCAGTCAGTGAAAACATTCATTGTAATCAGATCCTCCACGAAAGCATCGTTCCGGCAAGAATCCCAAGTGAAGTTGCGGCGCGGGCAGAAGAAATGGCCGTGGCCATTGCCCAGGCCCTCGACCTTTGCGGCATTTTAGGGATTGAAATGTTTATCGGAACTGATGATCAGGTTTATATTAATGAATTGGCACCGCGGCCGCATAATTCAGGCCATTATTCGATCGAAGCATGTAATTTTTCGCAATTTAACATTCATAACCGGGCAATTTGTAACTGGCCAATGCCGCAAATTAAGCTTCTGCAACCCGTTGTGATGGTCAACGTCTTAGGCCAGCATGTTTCCGGGGTGCGGAATTTGATTTTTGAGAAACCTAACTGGCATTTTCATGATTATGGAAAAAGTGCAGTTCGGCTGAATCGGAAAATGGGCCATATTACAATTTTAACGAATCAGCTTGATCAGACGTTGAAGGAAATTGATCAAACTGGAATTTGGAAACAATAAAAGACGAACATTGTTAGTAACTTTAAAATTCGTAATTTAAATATTTAAGCAATAAAGAGGCATCTTTGAAGAAAGGTGCCTCTTTATTTTGTTCGAATAAAAAATAAATAAACAATTTTAATGTGCGATTTATAAAATTAAATAATACAATTATGAACAATAAAATTGATTAATCACAAAATTGTTAGAATGTTATATTGACATCCGACTGTTCTTGGAATATTCTGAATGTATAATAATTGATTATTCAAAAATGTTCGTATAATAGTGAACAATATAAAGGAGATTATGATTGATGGTACATCAAATTTATGCTGGGAAAGCAAAGGAAATGTGGACAACGGAAGATGAAAATGTTTTGCGGGTCGTTTATTTAGACCAGGCGACAGCCTTAAACGGCAAGAAGAAAGACCATATCGATGATAAGGGGAAAACGAACAATGCAATTTCGACGTTGATTTTCAAATATTTTGAAGCAAACGGAATTGAAACCCACTTTATTAAAAGGATTTCGGATACCGAAGAACTTGTCAAAAAAGTCAAAATCATTCCGCTTGAAATGATCACCCGCAATTATTCTGCTGGCCACTTTGCAAGCCGTTACGGCGTTGAAGAAGGCAAGAAATTTGAAACTCCAGTTGAAGAGATGTGCCTTAAAAGCGATGAACTTGATGATCCTGCAATTAATGCTTCTCAAGCAATCGCCCTCGGAATTGTTACCCAATCGCAATTAGATACGATGTGGGTAATTTCACGGAAAGTTGATCAATTATTAATCCCGTTATTTGAAAAAGCAGGCATGCAACTGATCGATTTTAAGCTGGAATTTGGAACTTTACCAAACGGAAAAGTGATTCTTGCTGATGAATTTTCACCAGACAATTGCCGGTTATGGGATACGAAAACCCATCATCACTTAGATAAGGATGTTTACCGGAAAGACTTAGGCGAGTTGACCCCGGTTTACCAAGAAGTTCTTCAACGGTTAGAAAAGGTAATTTTACTTTAAAAGGAGGAGCACAATGAAAAAGTTTCGGGTATATGTAACGTATAAACCATCCGTTTTTGATCCCCAAGGTGATACGATCACTGACGCAGCAAAAGATTTAGGATATCAAACTATTCAGGCAATTCATGTTGGAAAATTCTTTGATATCGAAGTCGATGACTCAGAGGGAACGGCTGCTCAAACGGTTGAAGAATTAGCTGAAAAGTTGCTCGTAAACTTTAATCTCGAAGTTTATCGTTATGAACAATTGGGGGAAGATTAAATGAAAGTTGCAATCATTGTTTTTCCAGGATCAAATTGCGATAGCGATTTGCATTACGTTTTAGAAAACCTGTGCCATGTCAGCGCTGAATACGTTCCGTCAACGGCAACGAGTTTAGATGGATTCGATGCGGTCATGCTTCCTGGTGGATTTTCATACGGGGACTATTTGCGGTGCGGCGCCATTGCTGCTTTAACACCGATTATGGGAGCAGTTCGTCAATTTGCCGATTCAGGCAAGCCCGTGATTGGAATCTGTAATGGATTTCAAATTTTGACGGAAGCCCATTTGCTGCCCGGGGTTTTGAAGAAAAATGATAATCTGAAGTTTATCTGCCGGCCAGTTGCGTTGCAGGTTGAAAATAATGCCACGCCTTTTACAACGAAGTACGTTAAGGATGAAAAAATTCATTTGCCGATTGCCCATTCAGATGGCAACTTCTACGCCGACCCGGCAACGATTGATGAGTTAGAACAAAATCATCAAATCGTTTTCCGTTATGTTGATCAAAATCCGAATGGAAGTGTGAACGATATTGCGGGAATTTGTAATCGGCGCGGTAACGTTGTTGGAATGATGCCTCATCCGGAAAGAGCGTCCGAAAAAATTGTCGGCAATGATGACGGTTTCAAAGTTTTCCAATCGTTGCTTACGCTTAAGCACTAAAAATGGAGGTTAATTTATGATTGATCAAGAAATGACACCCCAGGAAATCAAAGCCCAAAAGCCATATCTTGAATGGGGATTAACTGAAAAAGAATATGATTACATTTGCAATCACCTGATTCATCGGTTGCCGAACTATACCGAAACGGGATTGTTTGCGGTAATGTGGAGTGAACACTGTTCGTATAAAAAATCCAAGCCATTGTTGAAACTTTTCCCGAATAAAAACGAACGGGTTTTACAAGGTCCAGGGGAAGGGGCCGGCATCGTTGATATCGGTAATGATCAAGCGGTTGTTTTCAAGGCTGAAAGTCATAACCACCCATCAGCCGTTGAACCATACGAAGGAGCAGCAACCGGAGTCGGCGGAATTTTGCGGGACATCTTTAGTATGGGTGCCCGACCAATCGCATCACTTGATTCACTGCATTTTGGTGAGATCAATAATGCGCACACCCGTTATTTGATCAACGAGGTCGTTGCGGGAATCGGTGGTTATGGTAACTGCATGGGAATCCCAACCGTTGCGGGAGAAACGACGTTTGATGAATGCTATGAAGGCAATCCGTTAGTCAATGCCATGAGTGTGGGGTTGATGAATAAAAAGGATATCCAAAAAGGTCGCGCTTCAGGCGAAGGAAATCTGATCATGTATGTCGGTGCCAAAACCGGCCGGGATGGTATTCACGGTGCCACCTTCGCATCAACCGACTTTGACAGTGAACATGAAACCCAACGGTCAGCGGTTCAAGTTGGTGATCCGTTTATGGAAAAACTGTTAATGGAAGCCTGCCTTGAATTGATTCAAAAGCATGCTGACTGGTTAGTCGGAATTCAAGATATGGGGGCTGCCGGCTTAGTTTCATCAAGTTGTGAAATGGCATCCAAAGCGAATAGCGGGGTCAAAATGAACCTTGACCTGGTTCCGCAACGGGAAAGCGGCATGTCAGCATATGAAATCATGCTGAGTGAATCGCAAGAACGGATGCTGTTATGTGTGAAAAAAGGAAATCAAGAAGATGTGCGGCAACTCTTTGAAAAGTATAACCTTGATGTTGTCGTTATTGGGGAAGTAACTTCTGATCATCAATATGTATTAACGCATCACGATCAAACCGTAACTGATATTCCGGTTTCGTCATTAACCGACGATGTTTTGCAAGAAAAGTGCCCTGAACAGCAACCGGAACGATTGACCCATCTTAAAGTAAATTCTCTTCCAAAAATTGATGATCCTGCACAAACGTTAGTTGGCTTATTACAACAACCAACCGTTGCATCAAAGAAAGTTTTAACGCAAACGTATGACTCGCAAGTCCGGGCTTCAACCGTTGCCGGCCCGAATGCAACCAACGATGCCGGCGTGATTCGGGTTCGCGGAACGCAAAAAGGATTGGCGATGACCACGGACGGAAACGGTCGGTTTGGATATTTGAATCCGCGGGTCGGCGGTCAAATTGCGGTTCTTGAAGCCGCAGCCAATGTGATCGCGAAGGGGGCTCAACCGCTTGCGATTACTGACTGTCTAAACTTTGGTGACCCAAATGATCCTGAAGTATACTGGGAGCTTCACCAATCAATCGCCGGAATGGCAGAACTTTGCCGGGAACTTAATACCCCAGTCATTTCAGGAAATGTTTCCCTTTATAACGAAAATAATGGTCAAGCAATTTATCCGACACCAATGGTTGGAATGGTCGGATTGATTTCAAATGTCGATCATGCAATTTCAAACCATATTATTCAAGATGAAAACCTAGTTTATGTTGTCGGCCAAACGAAAGATGATTTCAGTGGTTCAGAACTTCAAAAAATGCTGACGGGCAAAATTGACGGCAAGGTCAATGAATTTGATTATCATCAAGCCGCATCTGCTTTGCAAAAAACACTTACGGCCATGCAAGACCAACTGGTAACCGCTGCACATGATGTCAGCGAAGGTGGCCTTGGGGTAACCCTTGCTGAAATGATTTTTGACACATCACTTGGAATGGACGTTGAAATGAACGATCAGGCCAACCGGTTGTTTAGTGAAACTCCGGGACGAATCGTCTTAACGGTTAAACCGGCGGACCAAGCTGCCTTTGAAGAGGTTCTTGGAAGCGCCGCAATGTTGATCGGAAAGACAACGGCGACCCATGAATTAAAAGTCAAGACAACCGATGCGGAATTCAAGTTGAACGGAACGCAGCTTCAACGTCAATGGGAGGATGCAATTCCATGCTTAATGAAATCAAAGGATTAAATGAAGAATGCGGCATTTTCGGGGTTTTTAATTCACCGCATGCCAATCAGTTAACATATATTGGACTGCATGCATTACAACACCGCGGTCAAGAGGGAGCGGGAATTGTAACGGTCGATGATGATCATCGCTTTTATCAGCATCGTGATCGGGGACTTTTAAGTGAAGTCTTTAAGGATTCAAATGACCTTCATCGGTTAGAGGGCCAAACCGCGATCGGTCATGTGCGTTATGGAACAAGTGGTAATAATTCGATTGCGAATGTCCAACCGTTTCTCTTTAAATTTAACGATGGTGATCTCGCATTAGCCCACAACGGTAATTTGACAAATGCCCGGTCATTAAAGGTTCAATTGGAAAATAAAGGAGCGGTTTTCCAATCGAACTCAGACTCGGAAGTCTTGATTCACTTGATTCGGCAAAAACATTCAATGCCGTTTATGGATGCATTGAAGCAAAGCCTGAATGAGATTCACGGCGGCTTTGCATTCTTGATTTTAAAGCAGGATGCCTTGATTGCCGCGTTGGACCCGAATGGAATCCGACCATTATGTGTGGGTCAATTATCAAACGGGGCATATGTTGTCGCCAGCGAAACGTGTGCGCTTGACGCTGTGGGGGCAACGTTTGTCCGCGATGTTCAGCCAGGTGAATTGATCATCATTGACCGCGACGGCATGCACATCGATCATTACACGACCGAAACGCAACTGGCAATTTGTTCGATGGAATATATTTATTTTGCTCGACCCGATTCGAATATTCACGGGGTGAACGTTCACCGGGCACGGAAGCGGATGGGAATGCGGCTTGCAAAAGAACAACCGGCGGATGCCGATATGGTGATCGGTGTTCCCAATTCGTCATTATCAGCAGCATCCGGGTATGCTGAAGCCGCCCATCTTCCGTATGAAATGGGACTGATCAAAAATCAATACGTTGCGCGGACGTTTATTGAACCGACCCAAGAATTGCGGGAACAAAGCGTCCGGATGAAATTGTCAGCGGTCAGCGGGGTCGTTCAGGATAAACGGATCGTTGTTGTTGATGATTCGATTGTTCGAGGGACCACTTCCATTCAACTGGTTAAACTATTACGCAATGCCGGTGCTCGCGAAGTCCATCTTCGGATCGCTTCACCGCCATTCCGGTTCCCGTGTTTTTACGGAATTGACGTTTCAACCCGGGCGGAGTTAATGGCTGCTAACCATAGTATTGCGGAAATGCAACGGTTGATTGATGTTGATAGCCTTGGCTTTTTGAGTGTTCAGGGATTGATCGATTCAATTGCCGTTCCGGATGCGGGCGATGCGCCCAACGGAGGGATGACCGTTGCTTACTTTACCGGCAAGTATCCAACACCGTTATATGACTATGAAGCGGGATATTTAAAGTCATTAAAACAGCAAAGGGGAATGTTTGATGAAGACTAATCGATATCAAAAAGCAGGCGTGAATATTGAAGCCGGGAATCAATTGGTTGATCAAATCAAAAAGGATGTCCAATCAACGCAACGGATTGGCGCTGACGGAAAAATCGGCGAGTTTGGTGGAATGTTTGACTTGAGTGCGCTTGGTCATTATCGGCAGCCGGTGCTTGTTTCCGGAACCGATGGCGTAGGAACCAAGTTAATGATTGCCCAAATGATGGATCGCCACTCAACGATTGGAATTGACTGTGTTGCAATGTGTGTCAATGACATTTTAGCCCAGGGAGCAGAACCATTGTTTTTCCTTGACTACATTGCGACGGGGAAAAATGATCCGGATAAACTTGCTGAAGTCGTTAAGGGCGTTGCGGCCGGTTGTCGCCAGGCTGGAATGGCAATCATTGGCGGTGAAACGGCGGAAATGCCTGGAATGTATCCGGCTAACGAGTATGACATTGCTGGCTTTGGAACGGGAATTGCTGAACGTGATCGGTTATTGACCACTGATGATCCGCAAGCTGACGATGTTTTGATTGGCATTGCATCATCTGGCTTGCATTCAAACGGCTTTTCCCTTGTTCGGCAAATCTTATTCAATGAAGCGGGGTTCAAGGTTACGGATCAACTTGATGAGCTTGACGGGCAAACCTTAGGCGAAGCATTGCTTACACCGACAAAAATCTACGTTCAATCAGTTTTGCCGTTAGTCAAAGCAGGACAGATTCACGGCATTGCGCATATTACCGGTGGCGGGTTGCTTGAAAACGTTCCGCGGATGTTTGCATCGAATTTAAAAGCTGAAGTCACGGTTAACTGGCCGATTCCAGCAATCTTTAACCTTTTGCAAAAGCAAGGAAATTTAGATTGGCATGATTGTTTCCTGACGTTCAACATGGGAATTGGCCTCGTGTTAGCCGTTGCCCCGCAAAATGCAGATACAGTTTTGAATCAATTGCGGGCGCAAGGTGAAACGGCGTGGATGATCGGCAAATTATCAAGGCGGCAAGCCAATCAAGCCTCAATCAAAATTTTGATCGATGGAGGTGAGATCGAATGAGAATTGCGATTTTTGCTTCCGGAAACGGAACGAACTTTGAAACGTTAGTCCAGGCATTTAACCAGCATGAAATTCAGCATGGCAAAGTGGTTTTGCTTTTCTGCGACCACCCGAATGCACCCGTGATTCAGCGGGCAAAGCGGTTGCAGATTCCGTACGAAACCTTTCCGTTGAAACAGTTTGCTTCGAAAGCAGAATATGAACAGGCAATTTTAACCAAGCTTCAGGAATATCAGGTTGATCTGATTGCTCTTGCCGGTTATATGCGCGTGATTGGGCCAACGATTTTGAGCCACTATCCGAAGCGAATCATTAACCTTCATCCCGCATATTTGCCTGAATTTCAAGGGCTGCATGCCATTGAACGCGCGTTTGATGATCACCTGCAAAATGGCCGGACACAAACCGGGGTAACGCTGCATTACATTGATGAAGGATTGGATACCGGTCCGGTGATTCGCCAGGAACATGTTCCAATCAAGCCGGATGATACGTTGGATGAACTTGAAACGCGAATTCATCAAACCGAACATCGGCTTTATCCTCAAGTATTAAATGAAGTCATTTGTCAAATCAGTAAAGGAGAAAAAGAATGAAAAAAGCATTAATCAGTGTTTCAGATAAAACGAATCTTGTTCCTTTTGCCCAAGCATTAATTGAAAACGGCTATGAAATTATTTCAACGGGGGGCACCCGGAATTTCTTAAAACAAGTCGGCGTTCAAACGACTGACATTCAAGAAGTAACTCATTTCCCAGAAATTTTAGATGGCCGGGTTAAAACCCTTCATCCGAATGTCCATGCTGGTTTACTTGCTAAACGTGATCATGCCGATCATATGCAAACCTTAGCCGACCACGGAATTGATCCGATTGATTTGGTATGCGTTAACTTGTATCCATTTAAAGAAACCATTTTAAAGGATCAAGATGATTTTGAAGGGGCAATTGAACAGATCGATATCGGTGGTCCAAGTATGTTGCGGGCAGCGGCCAAGAACTTCAAGGATGTAACTGTTGTTACGGACATCAACGATTATCAAAAGGTGATCGATGAAATTCAAGCCAATGGGGAAACGAGTTTGGCAACCCGGAAAGAGTTGGCAGCAAAAGTCTTTCGCGAAACAGCCGCATATGATGCTTTGATCGCCCAATACTTCGATTACCAAACTGATGATCCGGCGCCGCAAATATTAACGTTGCCATATCAATTGAAGCAAACGATGCGGTACGGTGAAAACAGCCACCAAAAAGCATGGTTCTACGAAGACGTTATCCCGAAGAGTTTTTCAATCAGCCAAGCAAAACAGCTTCACGGCAAGCAACTTTCATATAACAACATTAAGGATGCGGATGCGGCATTGCGGATTATCCGCGAATTTGATGAACCAACAGCGGTCGGCTTGAAACACATGAATCCATGCGGAATTGGCCGCGGAAAGACCATTGAAGAAGCATGGAACCGCGCTTATGAAGCTGATCCGGTTTCGATCTTCGGCGGCATTGTTGCGTTGAACCGGAAAGTTGATTTGGCAACTGCGCAAAAATTGCACCAATTATTCTTGGAAATCATTATTGCACCGGCATTTGACGATGATGCTTATGATGTATTGGCAAAGAAGAAAAATGTCCGGTTGTTGACGTTAGACTTCGATCACCGCAGTGAACAACCACGGCTTGAGACCGTTTCGGTAATGGGCGGCATGTTGATGCAAGAACAGGATGACCTAGAAGAAGATCCAACTCAATGGAAGATCGTTACCCAAAAGAAACCAACCGCTGACGAATTGAAGACAATGGCATTTGCATGGGAGGCCGTTAAGTTTGTCAAGTCAAATGCAATCTTAGTTGCCAATCCCAATCAAACAATCGGCGTCGGCGCTGGTCAACCGAACCGAATCGATGCGGTTAAAATTGCGATTGACCATGCCAAAGACAAGCTGAATGATCAATCTGTGCTTGCCAGTGACGCTTTCTTCCCAATGGATGACTCCGTTGAATATGCTGCCCAACACGGAATTAAACTGATCGTTCAACCAGGGGGTTCGATTCGGGATGAAGATTCGATCAAGATGGCTGATAAGTATGGAATTGTAATGGTGATGACTGGTCACCGGCACTTCCGGCACTAAAAAGAAACGGTGAATAAGATGAAGGTATTAGTAATTGGAAGCGGCGGACGTGAATTTGCGATTTGCCGAAAATTAAAGGCGAGTGCCCTGATTGATGAAGTTTACTGTGCTCCGGGCAATCCTGGAATGGAACGGATCGGAGTTCATCCGGTCGGAATTCAAGAAAATAACTTTGAAGCGTTAGCGGCGTTTGCAAGCCAACATGCAATTACGTGGACAATGGTTGGACCGGAAGATGCATTAGCAGATGGGATTGTTGACTATTTTACGAGCAATGGATTGAAAATCATCGGTCCGGATAAACAGGCGGCCCAATTGGAAAGTTCAAAGGATTTTGCGTTGAACTTTATGCAAAAATTCCATATTCCAACGGCTCAGCACCAAACATGCACCTCAATGGAAGAGGTTGATGCAGTCCTTGCCCAAACCTCATATCCAACGGTCATTAAGGAAGATGGCCTCGCTGGGGGAAAGGGCGTCTTTATCGTTGAAAACCAAAAGGAAGCCCTGAAGGTTCTTGCAACCCTTAAAGTTTCACCGCAAACCCCAGTGATCTTTGAAGAATATCTTGACGGTCCGGAATATTCGATTTTCGTTCTTTTGAATCAAAAATCATTTCAAATTTTACCGGTGGCACAGGATCACAAAAAAATTTTTGACCATGATCGCGGGCCAAACACCGGTGGCATGGGGGCTTACAGTCCCGTTCCGCAATTTGATCAAGCGGCGTTTGACCGGACGGTTAAAGAAATTGTTGAACCAACGATCAACGGAATTCACACCATGGGCTTCAATTATACCGGAATTATTTATATTGGGATCATGATGACGGCCAATGGCCCGAAAGTGATTGAATATAATGTCCGGTTGGGTGATCCTGAAACCCAGGTCGTTTTGCCACGGATCAAAAATGATTTTGGCAAATTGCTGACGGAATGTGTTGATCAGGAAATCCTTGATCCAATTGGAGTTGATTCGCAAGCCTACGTCAACGTTGTGCTTGCAGCCAAGGGCTATCCGCAAAACTATGTTAAAGGTCAACAATTGCCAGATTTTAAAATTCAAGGGCAAGGGATGATCGATTACGCCAACGTTGCTGTTGATGATCAAGAACGATTGGTCGGAAACGGCGGTCGAATCTTATCCGTAATTGGGATTGGCGATTCGATCAAGGAAGCCCAAGCGAATGCTTACGAAATCCTAAGCAATCATCCAGTCAATCAGACATATTACCGGCATGATATTGCAAATCGCGCAGTTCAGAAATGAGTTTTTGGCTTAAATAAGATATAATAAAAATTACTTAATTTACATGGGAGGTTTACGCAATGAATGATATTGAAATTGCTCAACAAACAGAAATGGAACCAATTGTTGATGTTGCTCACAAAGTTGGTTTAACTGAAGACGACCTTGAATTATACGGAAAGTACAAGGCCAAGGTTTCACTACCATTGAAGAAGAAAACGCAAACCAAAGGGAAGATGATCCTGGTAACGGCGATCAACCCAACGCCTGCGGGTGAAGGAAAATCAACCGTAACGATCGGGTTAGCCGATGCAATGAGTGCAATCGGTAAAAAGACAATGGTTGCTTTGCGTGAACCTTCTTTAGGACCGGTCATGGGGGTTAAAGGCGGTGCAACCGGTGGTGGTTATTCACAAGTTGTCCCAATGGAAGACATCAACTTGCACTTTACCGGTGATATGCACGCCTTAACCGCCGCTAACAATACCTTAGCTGCTTTGATCGATAACCATATTTACCAGGGCAACGAACTTGGAATCGATCAGCGCCGGGTGATCTGGAAACGCGTTTTGGACATCAATGACCGCGCATTGCGGCATACGGTGATCGGCTTAGGTGGTCCAACACAAGGGGTTCCGCGTGAAGACGGCTTTGACATTACGGTTGCTTCTGAATTGATGGCTGTTTTATGTTTGGCAACGGATCTGAATGATTTGAAAAAGCGGATCGGCCAAATCGTAATCGGCTATAACTTTGACCGCGAACCAGTAACAGTTGATCAATTAGGCGTAACCGATGCGATCACACTGCTTTTGAAGGATGCTATCAAGCCAAACTTAGTTCAAACCCTTGAACACACTCCCGCTTTAGTTCATGGCGGCCCATTTGCAAACATTGCTCACGGGTGCAACAGTATTATTGCAACCCGGACAAGTATGGAATTAGCTGATTATACGTTGACGGAAGCCGGTTTTGGAGCTGACTTAGGCGCTGAAAAATTCTTAGACATTGTATGTCCCCGGTTAGGCAAAACACCGGATGCAATCGTAATCGTTGCCACTGTTCGCGCATTGAAGATGAACGGCGGGGTTGCCAAGGACAACTTAAACGAAGAAAACGTTGAAGCTGTTCAAAAAGGATACGTCAACTTACAACGGCACATCCGTAACATGAAACGCTATGGCGTTCCGGTTGTGGTTGCGGTTAATAAATTTGCAACGGATACCGATGCGGAATTAAATCAAGTAATTGACCTTTGCAAGGCTGATGATGCGGATGCGTACATTTCAGATGGTTGGGCAAAGGGTTCAAAAGGCGTAATTGATTTAGCTCACGCAGTTGTCGATGCTTGTGACCAAGAATCGGACTTCAAGCCACTTTATCAACCAGAAGATTCAATTGAACAAAAGATCGAAACCTTGGTTACGAAGTTCTATGGCGGCGTAAAGGTTGAATACAGTCCAAAGGCTAAGCGCCAAATCAAACAATTTGCCAAACTTGGCTGGGATAAAATGCCGGTCTGCATGGCCAAGACCCAATACTCATTCTCAGATAATGCGAAGTTGCTTGGTGCTCCAACCGGCTTTACCGTTCACATCCGAGAATTTGTGCCAAAATTAGGAGCTCAATTTATCGTTGCGTTGACCGGGAATGTTTTGACCATGCCGGGGTTGCCGAAGGTTCCAGCGGCCAACGGAATGCACGTTGATGAAAACGGCAAGATCAGCGGCTTGTATTAATTCCTGAATTATACAAATCATCCAAAAAAAGGTAAACTTAATATCGAAGTTTAAAAACGGAGGTAGGAAGATGCCTTTAATTGGTTATCTGGCGGTCAGTCTGATGATTTTCGGACTTGACCAGTTAGTGAAATATCTCGTGGTGACCCACATCAAACTGGATACAACGGTCAGTTTTATTCCGCATGTGCTCTCATTGAGCAATGTGCGCAATGATGGCGCGGCATGGAGTATTCTTCAAGGACAGCAGTTACTCCTGTTTGTGATTACGGTTGCGGCGTTGATGGTCATGCTTGTCTTATTAAAGAAAAATCGGAATGATCGATTGTTTGCCTGGGCATTGACCCTGATGGTCGGGGGAACATTGGGTAACTTTCTTGACCGGTTGCGGTTAGGATACGTGGTTGATATGTTTACCCTTGATTTTATGAATTTCCCGATTTTTAACGTCGCCGATTGTGCATTAACGGTCGGGGTGATTTTACTGATAATTGCGTTATTTACAGGTGATGACAATGAGTGATTATGTAATTACTGATCAAACGGGAAGAATTGACAAGGTGCTAACGACCCTTGAACCGGAAATTACCCGCTCGCAATTGAAGAATCTGATCAATGACGGGCATGTGACGGTCAACGGGCAGGCGGTGAAACCGAAATATAAGGTGCAGGCTGGCGATAAAATTTCACTGGTCAAACCTGAACCGCAATCGTTAGAATTGACACCGGAAAATATTCCGCTTGATATTGTTTATGAAGATGATGACGTGATCGTGGTCAATAAACCGCAAGGAATGGTGGTTCATCCCGCTCCCGGGCATCCGGATCATACGCTGGTCAATGCCTTGTTGTATCATTCACCATTATCAACGATCAACGGGACTTTTCGACCCGGAATCGTTCACCGGATCGATAAGGATACGTCTGGCTTATTGATGGTTGCGAAAAATGATTTAGCGCATCAAAGTTTAGCTGAGCAGTTACGTAACAAAACTAATAAGCGGGAATATCTCGCATTGGTGTACGGTCAGATCAAAGAAGATGAGGGGACAATCGATGCGCCGCTCGGCCGGAATCCGCAAGATCGCAAAAAGCAAGCGGTCGTCAAGGGCGGCCGCCACGCCGTGACCCACTTTAAGGTAATCAAACGGTATGACAACTTTACGCTTGTAAAATGTATTCTTGAAACTGGCCGAACGCATCAAATTCGGGTTCATATGAAGTACATTGGGCATCCGCTTGTCGGCGATCCGTTATACGGTCCGCGCAAGGTGATCGGGAAGAATGGGCAGTTTTTACATGCTGCATTATTAGGGTTTAAGCACCCGCGGACGGGCAAGGAAATGGTCTTCGAAGCCCCGCTTCCAGAAAATTTTCAAAAAATGCTGGATAAGCTTGACAAGCAACAGCACAAAGGTTAAATTTAAATTGATAAAAGACCTTGA
Organism: Ligilactobacillus sp. 110_WCHN; assembly: GCF_030518115.1. NCBI lineage: Bacteria > Bacillati > Bacillota > Bacilli > Lactobacillales > Lactobacillaceae > Ligilactobacillus > Ligilactobacillus sp. 110_WCHN. The sequence goes on along the minus strand of NZ_JAULLI010000002.1, from coordinate 104,099 downwards.
AACTAGTCCCGTGAGGCTAAAAAGGTTCGCAAACGTTCGTTAGCAAGCTGGCTTAGTCGATACGAAATTAGTTTTGTAGAGGCTGAGCCCTTTTGTTTTTGAGGAGGAATCAATATGGCAAAGGAAATTTATGATGAAATGGCGGTCAAACGGGCCCTTACCCGGATGACTTACGAAATCATCGAACGCAACAAAGGAATTGACAACCTGGTGATCGTTGGAATTAAGACCCGCGGAGCATATCTTGCTCAACGGATCGCTAAGCGCTTAGAACAACTTGAAGGTGCAAGTGTTCCCGTTGGCGAACTTGACATTTCAATGTACCGGGATGACCGGAAGCATACTGATGATCCGGTCGTAAAGGATTCACAATTGCAATTCGACATTACCGGCAAACACGTGATCTTAGTTGATGATGTGCTTTTTACCGGCCGGACGATTCGGGCTGCATTGGATGCCTTGATGGATCAAGGCCGGCCAGATCGAATCAACCTTGCCGTATTGGTTGACCGGGGGCACCGTGAACTTCCAATTCGGCCAGACTTTATTGGAAAGAACATTCCAACAGCGATGGATGAACAGGTTGCCGTTTACGTAAAAGAAATCGACGGTAAAGATGGAATTGATTTAATTAAAAACTAAACATTTATATTAACCATTTAATTGACTCCAGAGAGGGCAAAACGGTTGGTATTCTGTTCTGAAATATAATTGTAATCGATAACTGTATTCCAAAATCAGAACCATAAAAAGGGTAACGCCTATCTGAAGTCAAATTCAGGTAGGCGTTTTTTGATACGCAAAATAAAGGAGAGAAATCATCATGGAAAATGAAATTGCACTTAACCATTTTGTTTCAGTTGAAAATTTAACAAATGATCAAATTTTAACATTGATCCACAATGCAGAAGGATTTAAGAATCAAACCCGGAAAGTGAGCTTAACCGAACCGGTATATGCGGCCAACCTCTTTTTCGAAAATTCAACCCGGACGCACACCAGTTTTGATATGGCAGAACGGAAATTAGGAATCCAAGTTATTCCGTTTGATCCGAGCCATTCATCAGTTAACAAAGGGGAAACATTATATGACACGTTATTAACGTTGGAAGCTTTAGGGGTTCAATTAAGTGTGATCCGGCACTCAACGAATAATTACTACGAACCATTGATCAATTTAAATGATGATCAACACCTCCACATGGCAATTATGAACGGGGGCGACGGTAGCGGCCAGCATCCATCTCAAAGCATGCTTGATTTAATGACGATTTATGAAGAATTCGGCCATTTCGATGGATTAAAGATCGCCATTGTTGGGGATATTACAAGTTCCCGGGTTGCTCGCAGTAACATGCAAGCCCTTCATCATTTAGGCGCTGAATTGTACTTTGCTGGTCCGGACTACTGGTACGATTCCCAATTCGATAAGTACGGCAAGCACGTTGACTTTGACGATGTGATCGATCAAATCAACGTTGCGATGCTTTTGCGGGTGCAACATGAACGCCATGCCGGCGATGAAAATGAAGACCAATTCTCAGCAACCAGCTACCACGAAAAATACGGCTTGACTAATAAACGTTACCAACAAATGAAGAAGGAAGCCATCATCATGCATCCAGGTCCGATCAACCGTGATGTTGAGCTTTCATCAAACTTGGTTGAAGCTGAAAAATCACGGTTCTTCCGGCAAATGCAAAATGGCGTTTTCATGCGGATGGCAATGATCGAAGCGGTTTTGCGCGGCAATCATCTTGGAGGGCTTCAATAATGCACTTATTGTTAAAAAACGGTCAAGTTTATCAAAATAATAGTTTTATCAATGCAGATGTTTTGATTGAAGAGCAGAAAATCAAGGCCATTGGCAAGTTAAATTGTAGCGCCGATCAGGAAGTCGATGTTACCGGTAAGATCGTTGTTCCCGGACTGGTTGACGTTCACGTTCATTACCGTGATCCGGGTCTAACATACAAAGAAGATGTTCATACCGGGACAATGGCAGCGGTGCATGGCGGCTTTACCACGACATGTGCGATGGCAAACGTTGATCCGGTTCCGAATACCCCGGAATTGATTCACCAGATGATGGAGCATAACCGGCAAACCGGGGTTGTGCATGTTTACCAGTACGCTCCGATCACCGCTGATTTAACTTCAGATCAACTGATCGATTATCAAGCAATGCAACAACTTGGAGTTTGCGGCTTCAGTAATGACGGGCACGGCGTTCAGCATGGCGGCACAATGTACAAGGCAATGCAGGGGATTCAAGCAGTCAACTTGCCATTGGCGGAACATGTTGAAGATGATTCACTGAAATTCAACGGGGTGATGAACGAAGGCGCAAACGCGGAGAAATTAGGATTAGCCGGAATCCCAGGGGAATGTGAATCTTCACAATTAGCACGGGATTTGGTTTTAGCAGCAAAAACGGGCGTGCATTATCATGTCTGCCATGTTTCAACGAAGGAAAGCGTGGAGATGATTCGCATCGCCAAGTCAATGGGAATCAACGTAACCTGTGAAGCAGCGCCGCATCATTTGTTATTAAATGACGGGATGATCACGACGGATGATGCGTATTACAAAATGAATCCGCCGTTGCGGACTGCTGAAGACCAGGAAGCCCTGATTGAAGGATTGCTTGACGGAACGATTGACATGATTGCCACTGATCACGCACCGCATGCAGATGATGAAAAACTGCATGGAATGGTTGGTGCGGCATTCGGAATCACTGGCAGTGAAACGGCCTTTTCAAGTTTGTACACGCACTTGGTAAAGCCGGGTAAGTGTTCGCTTGAACAGTTGATTGATTGGCTGACCGTGCAACCCGCAAAATTATTCAACTTAACGCGGGCCGGCATGCTGCGGATCGGCGATGCCGCTGACATTGCGGTGTTTGATTTAGATCATCCATTCAAATTCAGTGAAGCAGACTATTTATCAAAAGGAAGAAATACGCCGTTTACGGGACGTGAATTGTACGGGCAAACGATAATGACAATTGTTGATGGCGAAATTAAATACCAACGAGAGAAGGAGCTTTAAGATGAAACGATACTTGGTTTTGGAAGACGGAAATGTGTTTGAAGGCGAAGCATTTGGTTCAAGTCACATTACGACTGGTGAAGTTGTTTTTTCAACCGGAATGACGGGTTACCAAGAAGCAATCACCGACCAATCATATGCTGATCAGATTTTAGTATTTACAAACCCGCTGATTGGAAATTATGGGGTCAACCTTGATGATTATGAATCGTTGCAACCGAAGTGCCGCGGGGTCGTTTGCCGCGAATTGGCCCGGTATGCAAGCAACTGGCGCAAGCAGGACACCCTTGATCACTTTTTGAAACAAAATCACATTCCGGGAATCAGCGGAATCGATACGCGGCGGCTGACGAAGATCATTCGCGAACACGGGACGATGAAGGGGTGCCTTGTAAATTCGATCGAAGATAAGGAACACACGATCGAACAATTACGGGCAACGGTTTTGACCGACCAGCTGGTTGACATGGTTTCAACCAAACAACCGTATCCAAATCCAGGGACGGAACGGAATGTGATTGTCGTTGACTTTGGCGCCAAGCACAGTATTTTGCGGGAATTAGCTAAACGTAATTGCAATACGATCGTGATGCCGTATACCGTAACGGCGGAAGAAATTTTGCAACTTCATCCGGATGGCGTTTTGCTTTCAAACGGCCCTGGTGACCCGAAGAGCCTGCCGCAAGCCATCCAGATGATCCAAGGCATTATGGGAAAAGTCCCGATCATGGGTGTTTGCTTAGGTCATCAGTTAATGTGCCTTGCAAACGGGGCGGACACGTTCAAGATGAAATTCGGCCACCGCGGATTCAACCACCCGGTTCGGGAAATTGCGACGGGTGAAATTGCATTTACTTCCCAAAACCACGGATATGCCGTTGATCCGGAATCATTAAAGGGAACCGACTTAATGCCGACCCACATTGAAATCAACGACGGAACGATCGAAGGCGTTCGGCACCGCAAGTATCCGGCATTTTCAACTCAATTCCACCCGGATGCAGCTCCGGGGCCGCACGATGCAGTTAGTTTGTACGATGACTTTATGCAAATGATCGACAAGAGAAGGGGCGAACAAGATGACTAAGAGAACTGATATTCACAAGATTATGGTACTTGGATCTGGTCCAATCATCATTGGCCAGGCGGCTGAATTTGATTATTCCGGAACGCAAGCATGTTTGGCTTTGAAAGAAGAAGGGTATGAAGTTGTGTTAGTCAACTCTAACCCCGCAACGATCATGACGGATAACGAAATTGCCGATCATGTTTACCTTGAACCGTTAACGGTTGAATCGGTTGAACGAATCATTCGGCAAGAATATCCGGATGCGATTTTACCAACTTTAGGCGGTCAAATCGGATTGAACTTGGCGATTGAATTGGACAAAACCGGCATTTTAGATGAATTCAACATTGAATTGCTGGGAACGAACCTTCAAGCCATTGATGAAGCCGAAGACCGGGAAAAATTCAAGGCGTTGATGAAAGAATTGAATGAACCCGTTCCGCCTTCACGCAGTGTCAATACGGTCAAGGAAGCAACGGATTATGCTGAAGAAATCGGCTATCCGGTAATCGTGCGCCCAGCCTTCACGATGGGCGGAACTGGTGGCGGCATGTGCAAGAACCGCGAAGAACTTGAACGGATCGCCGCAAACGGCCTTGACCTTTCACCCGCAACCCAATGTTTGATTGAAAAATCAATTGCCGGGTTTAAAGAAATTGAATTTGAAGTAATGCGCGATGCAGCGGATAATGCAATGGTCGTTTGCTCAATGGAAAACGTTGACCCGGTTGGAACGCATACCGGCGATTCGATCGTGGTTGCGCCAACCCAAACATTATCAGATCGTGATTATGAAATGCTGCGCGATTGCTCATTGAAATTGATCCGCGCATTGAAGATCGAAGGTGGCTGCAACGTTCAGCTTGCGTTGGATCCGAAGAGTTACCAGTATTACATCATTGAAGTTAACCCGCGGGTTTCACGGTCATCAGCGTTGGCTTCCAAGGCCACTGGTTACCCAATCGCCAAGTTGGCAGCTAAGATCGCGGTCGGCTTGACCCTTGATGAAATCAAGAACCCCGTCACCGAAACGACCTTTGCGGAATTTGAACCGGCATTGGACTACGTTGTTACGAAGATTCCGCGCTGGCCATTTGATAAGTTCCGCGATGCTGATCGCCGGTTAGGCAGTCAAATGAAGGCCACCGGAGAAGTCATGGCTTTAGGTCGTAACCTTGAAGAATCCCTTCAAAAAGCGGTTCGTTCATTGGAAATTGATGAAGACGACTTGATTTCTGAAACATGCCGCCGAGCATCGGATGAAGAAGTTGAAAATCGGTTAGTCAACGCCCAAGACGACCGAATCTTTTATTTGGCAGAAGCTTTTCGGCGAGGATATAGTCTTGAAGAAGTTCATGAATTAACCAAGATCGACCGCTACTTCCTTGATGTTTTAATCCACATTGTGGAAATTGAAAAGGATCTTGCTGCAAATGTCAATGATCTTGAAACGTTGAAGAAAGCTAAACGTTATGGCTTCAGTGATTTAACGATTGCAAAGTTATGGCAGACAACGCCTGATGATGTCCGGCAATTCCGGTTGGACAACCACGTAGTTCCGGTATACAAGATGGTTGATACCTGTGCTGCCGAATTTGCATCTGAAACGCCATATTTTTACAGTACATATGATGAAGAAAACGAAAGCTGCAAGTCAGATCAAAAATCAGTACTGGTTATCGGTTCCGGCCCGATCCGAATCGGTCAGGGGGTTGAATTTGACTACGCAACGGTTCACTGTGTTAAGGCTTTGCAAAAGCTTGGTTATGAAGCAATCGTTATGAATTCGAACCCCGAAACGGTTTCAACGGACTTTTCGGTATCCGATAAGTTGTACTTTGAACCATTGACCCTTGAAGATGTCTTGAATGTGATCGACCTTGAACAACCAGAAGGTGTCATTCTTCAGTTTGGTGGTCAAACTGCAATCAACCTGGCTGCCGGATTGGATGCACACGGTGTGCGGGTATTAGGAACGACCGTGAAGGATCTTGACCGGGCCGAAGACCGTGAATTGTTCGATCAAGCAATCAAGAAACTTGGATTGAAGCAACCGCAAGGCGATACGGCAACCACCCCGGAACAGGTTAAAGAAATTGCCCACCGGTTAGGTTATCCGGTTCTTGTACGACCAAGTTACGTTCTTGGTGGCCGAGCAATGGAAATCATTTATTCCGATGATGAACTTGATGAATACTTAAGTCAGCACGCCCCGGCAAACGGCGACCACCCAATTTTGGTCGATGCCTACCTTGAAGGAAAAGAATGTGAAGTTGATGCCATCTGTGACGGTGAAAATGTTTTGATTCCAGGAATCATGGAACACATTGAACAAGCCGGAATTCACTCTGGAGACTCAATGGCCGTTTACCCGCCGCAATCATTCAGTCAAAAGATCAAGGAACAAATCGTTGAAATTACGGCTAAACTAGCGATCGAACTGAAGTGTGTCGGCATTATGAACATTCAATTCATCGTTCATCACGGCGAAGTTTATGTTCTTGAAGTTAACCCGCGGGCAAGTCGGACAGTGCCGTTTTTAAGCAAGATCACCGGGATCCCAATGGCGCAAGTCGCAACCCGGGCGATTATGGGTGAATCTCTTGTTCAACAAGGATACAAGCCAGGGTTAGCTCCTGAAAGCCAAAATGTTTCGGTTAAAGCACCGGTCTTCTCGTTCAACAAGTTAGCCGATGTTGACAGCTACTTAGGACCGGAAATGAAGTCCACCGGGGAAGTTATGGGAACCGACCGCGAATTTGAAAAGGCATTGTACAAGGCCTTTGAAGGGGCTGGAATGCAGTTACCAGAAACCGGAACGGTCTTGTTGACGATCGATGACCGCAATAAGCAAGAAGCCCTTCAAATTGCCCGGCGCTTTGAAAAGATGGGTTACCAGATCGCAGCCACTAAAGGAACGGCGAAGTTCTTACAGGACAATGGCTTACACGCTAAAGTGGTTGGCAAGATCCACGACATTCAACCAAACCTGTTAAATGAAATTAAAGATCGCAAGCTTGATCTGGTAATCAACACGATGGGTCATGATCAAGCCCACAATTCGGACGGCTTTATCATTCGGCAAGCCGCAATTCAACACAACATTCCGTTGCTGACTGCCTTGCGGACGGCGGATGCCTTGTTGAAAGCCATGGAAAACCGGACATTTATGACCAATGCACTGTAAGGGGGAGATCAGATGAATCGACGATTAACAGTCAAGCTTCCGGGATTAACGATGAAAAATCCGTTAATGCCGGGAAGCGGAACATTTGGCTTTGGGGATACTCCCGCTGCTGAAAAAATGGATCTTAATGGATTAGGCGCTTTGGTAATTAAAACGACGACGCCGCATGCGCGGAAAGGTAACCCGCATCCGCAGATCGCAATGTTGAAAAATGGCGTGATCAACTCGGTGGGGTTAACGAATCCTGGGGTTGATGCGGTTGTGAATGAAAAATTACCGTATTTACGGCAAAAGTATCCGGACCTTCCAATCATGGGCAGTATTGGCGGTTCAAGTGTTGCTGATTACCGGGGCGTTGCACAAAAATTAGCGGATTCCAACATGTTAAACGCATTGGAACTCAACATTTCATGCCCTAATGTTCAAGAAGGCGGAATGGCATTTGGAACGAACCCGCAAACCGTGGAAGAAGTAACCCGCAAGGTGAAGGAAGTAACCGGATCGATTCCGGTTTACGTCAAACTTTCACCGAACGTAACGGACATTACGGCGATTGCCAAGGCAGCTGAACGCGGCGGAGCAGACGGCTTAACGATGATCAATACTTTGCTGGGATTACATATTGATGTCGAAACCCGGCAGTCAGTGATTGGTAACGGAATGGGCGGTTTGTCGGGTGCCATTCTCAAACCGCTTGCCGTGCGGATGATCTATCAAGTTGCGCATGTAACTGATTTACCGATTATTGGAATCGGCGGGGTCGAAACGGTTGACGATGTGCTTGAAATGTTTTTGGCAGGTGCTTCAGCCGTTGGAGTTGGTGCCGCTCACTTTGATGATATGGAAGTGATCCCGCATCTTGCCGCCCAGCTTGAACAGCGAATGGATGAACTGAACATTGAATCGCTTGAAGAATTACGAAAAGAAGTAAGGAATGAATTTCGAAATGAAGATTAGTGAACCGATTATTGCATTGGATTTTCCAGATAAGCAGACAACGTTGAATTTCCTTGATCAATTTCCGCGTGACCAACACCTCTTTGTGAAGGTTGGAATGGAACTGTATTACAGTGAAGGGCAGGAACTGATCAAGGAACTTAAGGACCGCGGCTACTCAATTTTCCTTGATTTGAAATGCCACGACATTCCGCACACGGTTGAACGGGCAATGAAGGTCATTGGAAAGTTGCACGTTGATTTAACCACGATCCACGCTGCAGGCGGATCCGCAATGATCCACGCTGCCAGGGAAGGAATGCTTGCCGGCAGTAACCAGCATGCGCCGGCCAAAATTTTGGCAATTACCCAGTTGACATCGATTACGCCGCAAATGCTTACGGATGAACAATTGATCACGGTGCCGCTTGAAGACAGTGTCAAGCATTATGCGCAGGTTGCCCAGCAAAACGGCGCAGATGGGGTTGTGTGTTCTGCCAATGAAGCCCAAATGTTGTATCAAACATGCGGGGAAGATTTTTTGAAGATCACTCCTGGAATTCGGTTAGCCGGCGAAAGTGTTGACGACCAAAAACGGGTCATGACACCTGGCAAGGCAGCTCAACAACACTCAAACGGACTGGTTGTTGGCCGGTCGATCACCCAAGCAGCCGACGTTCAAGCCGCATATCAACGGGTCAAAAATGAATGGTTGAAGGAGAATTAAGATGAAAGAAATTGCAAAAGACTTATTAAAAATTAAAGCAGTGAAATTATCACCGAACAAACCGTTTACATGGGCCAGCGGAATCAAAAGCCCCATTTATTGTGATAACCGGTTGACAATCAGTTACCCTGAAATTCGCAAACAGATTGCTCAAGGATTAGCAGCGCAAATCAAAGCTGAATTCCCCGATGTCGAAGTGATCGGCGGAGTTGTAACGGCCGGCATTCCGCATGCTGCATGGGTTGCGGATGAATTAGGATTACCGTTGATCTATGTGCGGTCAAAACCCAAAGACCATGGACGCGGAAAACAAATTGAAGGAGTTTTACCAGCCCATGCGAAAACAGTCCTGATTGATGATCTGCTTTCAACGGGCGGCAGTGTGTTAAAAGCTGTTCAAGCAGCTCAAAATGAAGGCGCCGATGTGATCGGCGTCGGCGCAATTTTCAGTTATCAATTACCAGCAGTATCAGCGAACTTTAAACACGCCGGCCTTTCATTTACAACGCTGACCAATTACTCTGAATTGCTTGAAGCGGCAACTGAAGAAAATTACATTGCCGCAGATCAATTAGAAACGTTGAAAAAATGGCGCAAAGCACCCGAAAAGTGGAATAATGACTAGAAAATGAGCCTAACAAATAATTTAATTCATTCTTTATTGTTCAGTTATCATTCAATTAGATTTTGAATAAAATTTAGTTAAAAAACAAGCATAAGTGAATTTTTTATTATCAATTTGAATAAATATTAGCAGAAGAAACATTATTTAAATGCTATTTTTAATAGAATGAAAAATTTTCCTATTTTTTTTATTGAATTTATGGTACTATAAAAGACCGGGTAATATTTAATTGATATTATCGTTCGCTGACTGCCGAAAGTTAACGAGATTAGGCTGAGTGAAAGGAATTTTGGATATGAAAGACACGCGGGGCAGCTTTTTGCCATCAAGATCGCTTGATTATTTTCTGCAATTGACTGAAACGATGAATTATACCCAAGCTGCACAAATTTTAGGAATTTCGCAACCTGCATTGACCCAACAGATCAAGAAGTTAGAGAAAAGCATTGGGGCGCCGCTTTTTTATAGTGTAGGGAAGAAGCTTCACTTATCTGATGCTGGCTATACGATGTTAGATGCAATTCATCAAATTTATGAAACTGTTAGTCAGGCGACAGATCAAATTCAACGTTCAACTGAAATTAATCAGGGACGTGTGAACATTGGAATTTTAGCTTCAATTGAAAATGATGTCTTTACTGACTTTGCAATTTCATATTACAAGTCTCATCCTGATGTTGAAGTTTCATTCCACACACTGACCCGGCACGAGTTGTGGAAGCAGCTTGAAGATAACCGGATCGATATTGGAATTATGTACCTTCCAGATTCAAGTATTAAAAATTGGAAACCTTACGTTAAAAAGACGATTATTCGGGATGAATTGATCTACTTAGGGCATGACGAACAAATTGCTCATAAGACCCGAATCGATTTGAAAGACGTGGTTGATCAGCCATGGGTTGATTATCCGCAAAACTACTATTTAAGCAATATTATTAATGAACAATTCCGTAAAGCAATGTTGAATACCCCAAAGAGCGTTGCGCACTTTACCCAATCACGGGCATTGTATCACTTTGCCAAGGAAGCAAAGGTCAGCACCGTTTTGCCGGCGTCATGTGCGAATGCATATAACTATGGCATTGATCGGATGGCAAGTGCGTTCTTTAATCCGAAGATCGAATTTGAGCTTTCATTTGTCTTTCGAAAGGGGAAAGAACGGATTCCACGGATCTCAAACTTGCTTGACGAATTTGATGAATATTTAGTCCAAAAAGACTACATTTCTCGCTTGACAGAGCTTAATAAAATGGAATAACCTTAAAGTGATTTTATTATTGAGTTAAAGGAGCATTTCGATGAAAGAATTAGTTTTTGGACACAAGAATCCAGATACAGATGCAATCGTTGCCGCAAAGGCATACTCATATTTACAAAATAAATTAGGCGCAGATACTGAAGCCGTTGCTTTAGGCGAACCAAACGAAGAAACCCAATTCGTTTTGGATTATTTCAATGAACCAGCACCACGGGTAATCAAGACTGCTTCAAACGAAGTTGACGCTGTAATGTTGATCGACCACAACGAAGCTCAACAAAGTGTTGCCGACATTAAAGACGTTCAAGTAACGCATGTTGTGGACCACCACCGGATCGCGAACTTTGAAACTTCAGCTCCATTATACTACCATGCTGAACCGCTTGGATGCAGCAGTACGATTATCTTGAAGGAATTCAAGCAACACGGCGTTGAAGTTCCTGCTAACATTGCCGGCATGATGTTATCAGCAATTATTTCAGATACATTATTATTGAAATCACCAACAACAACTGACGAAGATGTTGCTGCCGTGAAGGAATTAGCAAAGATTGCTGGCGTTGATTATGAAAAGTACGGTTTGGATATGTTAAAGGCCGGGACAAATCTTGCAAGCAAGTCAGACGAAACATTGATTTCACAAGATGCAAAGTCATTTGATATGAACGGTACTCAAGTTCGCGTTGACCAAATCAACACCGTTGACTTGAATGAAGTCTTTGATCGTGAAGATGGCTTGCGTGCTGCTATTGAAAAGCAAAACAAAGAAAACGGCTATGACTTGTTCTTATTGATGGTTACAAACATCCTTAACTCAGATACACGGTTATTGGTTGTTGGTGAACCGCAATCAGTTGTTGAACAAGCATTCGGCAAGAAGCTTGAAGATAACAAGATGGACTTGCCGGGTGTTGTTTCACGGAAGAAGCAAATTGTTCCTCCGTTGGAAGCAGCATTTAACGCTTAAGATTAAATCAAATATTAAGGGAGAAAGCTATGACATTTGTCATAGCTTTCTTTTTTCTGACAACATTCATATAATTTGATGTATAGTGGAATTGAAAACAGTTTACATGAGGGTGAGTAAGATGCTTTTATTATTAATGATCATCTTAATGATTTTGATGTATTGTTACCGGACAGCATTTTATGTTAAGCCGGGTCATCATGAAGATCCGTATAATTTACCGCAAAACGAACAATATCAGCCATACTATCATGCGATGGTCCACCTGGTTGATGCGTTGAATAACGAACCGTATGAGGCGGTTTCAATCAAATCGTTTGATGGATTGACGTTGCGCGGCCGGTTATATATTTATGATGAACATGCACCGATCGAACTGGCATTTAACGGCTATCGAACCGATGGAATCCATGATTGCGGCGGTGTATTTCAGATTGCCCGGCGGTTAGGGCATAACATGCTGGTCGTTGATCAACGGGCAACCGGGGACAGCGACGGTAATGTGATCTCATTCGGAATCAACGAGCGGTACGACGTTGTTGCCTGGGCAGAGTATATTGCGCACCGTTACCCGCAGATGAAAATTATTCTGGTCGGCGGGTCACTTGGCGCAGCGACCGTCTTAATGGCGTCCAAATTGAAATTACCGGTCAACGTTGTCGGGGTGGTGGCCGATAGTGCATACACTTCGCCGAAAGCCATCATTAAAAAGGTTATTCAGCGAATGAACCTTTCGCCAACGATCATGTATCCGTTCGTGAAGCTGAGTGCCAAACTTTTCGGGCATTTTAACTTGGAGGCATCATCGCCAATTCAGGCGGTTCAGAAAACCAAGTTACCGGTTTTGATCATTCATGGTGAAGATGACCGCTATGTCCCGTGTTCAATGGCGCATCAAAACTACGCGGCATGCAAATCACCGATCAAAATGTTATTAACGATTCCAAAAGGACCGCATGATATCAGCTTATTGGTTGACTGGGACAAATACCAAGGAACAGTTGAAAAGTTCTTCAAGCGGATCGGCGTTCCGGTGAAAAAGGAATGATTTAGTTAGAGGCTGTGACATAAGTCGCAGCCTCTTTTTGATAAATTAAACTTTATGATTTTCTTTCAAAATCCAAAGATTAATTTACAAAATACTTTAAAATTGATAAAATTTACTTATTTAATTTAAAGGAGTTAGTGTAAATGAAAAGAAAGTTTTTAGGATTAATGGCATTTTTAATGCTTTTCTTGTCAGGAAGTTCGGTCATGGCGGCTGGTCCGCAGCATAAAATGACGGACTTGAAGGATAAGGTCGAACGCAAGAAGACGAAGCCGGGGGACGTTGACGCCACGGTTCCAGACTGGTCGAAGTATAACCGGGCCGATGTTATCCGGATGTATGGTCAACCGGAACGCGATGAAAAGAACGGGCAAATTGTTTATAATTCATTGCTTAATCATGAGTTTGCCTTAAATGAAATTCTTGCGCATGACGGCAAAATCACCACGAACGAAGGATGGGCTTTTGGCGACCAAATTGCTGACTGTTCAATGGGTGAAGACTTTGGCAACGATAAAGGTCAAGGCGCCCACGTTGAAGAATTAAGTTATGATCATGACCGGTTCAACGTTTACCTCGATACGCAAAAGGACCAAGTCTTTTACGCCACACCTAACAAAGACTTTGTAACATTCAGATAGGGGGATCACATCATGAAAAGGATTCAAAAAATTGGATTAAGTTGCTTAACATTTATTTTGGGCGTTGGCTTGATTTCTGGTCAAGTCAGCGCTGATCAATACCGTACATATCAGGTCGGAAAAGATTTAAATCCCGGAAAGTATACCGTCACTTCCAAGAACGGAACGGGTGATCTTTACAATTCAACTTACGACTTTGACTTTGTTCTTACAAACGGCAAACGCAAGGTCAATGGCATTCATAAGTCAGAACACTTAAATGTTCAGGCGGGACAACAGATCATCGTGAATGACTTTGATGCCAACTTCCAACCAGACAATTCACCGAAAATTACCCAACAGGGAAAAGTTACCTACGGCGAATACCGGGTCGGCAATGATGCCGGGGCCGATATTCAACCGGGAATGTATGTCATCAAACCCGGAAAGTGTGCCGGCGAATACGCGGTTAACAGCTCATTCATTGGCCGGGGTGCTGTTAATCTTTCGGGTTTGAAGAAGCTTCAAAGTGATGAACACCGGCAACATCGGGTGCAACTTAAAGATGGTGATCATTTATATGTTGACCTTCAGGATGCTACGTTGACGCGGATTGGTAATAATGATTAACGAAAAGCATGAACGCGGAGTTTTTAAAGGCCGCTCACCGCTGTTTAAGAATTTATTTGTTTGGTTAGCAGTTGGATATATTTTGACCGGATTGGTTGGTTCAACGTGGTGTGCCCGTGATGTTTTGACCGGTGCGGGTCCTTGGATATTGATTTTTACTATGGGAACAGTATGTGTAATTTTTATTGTTCCAGAGATTTTAATGGGAATTGCGTTAAAAAATAAGAACAAAGAAGTTATAGTTGCTTCCGTAGTTGTTAATATTATTTATTTACTTATTTTCGGCGGATTATTAAAACGTCCACTTGTTTATGATGACGAAGGTGGAGTAGAGTACCACTACGCTTTCAATTGGCGCTTTATCGCATTAAGCTGCCTGATTATTAGTATTGCGTTTGGGATCGCTCTGTTGATTTTGATCAACCACGCAAAATGGTCGTTGAAAAAGAATAAAATTGCGTTATTGATAACAGCAATCGTGAGTTGCGGGCTGATTGGCGGAGTTGGAGCATTTACTCTTGTTCAACGCCATTCAACGTTAGTAATGATGAAAGCGCAGTACGTCAAAAATCGCGAATTAACTGAAAACAATCAATTATCAGATTTAAGTTCCGATGTGGTCGGAATTAAAACGGCAAAGTTTGCGGTCGTTCCAACTTCGAAAATCACATTGGCTTCAACGGACGTATGCGGAACGAATTCTGATCTTCAAGATAATGTGATTTTAATTGAAGTTAACGGGAAACCAATTTCGAATCATGATTACAATTATTTGATTGGCCAAGAAGATGAAAATGAACCATTCAGCAAACGGCAAGCCTTGGCTGCGAAGTACGGGTTAACGATGCGGAAACATGGCAAACCGGCGCGGCAATCATTGAAGCAGGTCAAAAAGGCAGAAGTTAATTGGACGGAAAAGCAGATTGATCAAGTTACAGAGGAAAATTAAATGAAAGATTCTTCAAAGTCTAATAAAATTTTTTCAAGACTTGGAATTCTATACTTAATTTGTTTTATTCCATTTTATTTTTGGTGTGTAAATCGGGTGGATTCTTATATTAGCGGATGGGGATTTCTTTTTACACTCGGAATTCCGCTTTATATCCTGGCAATTCCGGGATTTTTGATGATAAAGGCACTGGATAATAAAGATTCGTATACAGTTATTGATTCAATGCTTGTTAATATTCTTTATGGTGCGCTTTTTAATCATCTGTCGTCGGTTCCATATTTAAATGATGGTACATTTGAGTATGAATTTGGTCTGCGTTTTTTAGGGTTAGCCGGACTAATTTTTTGTATTATGATTGGCATTGTTATGGCATTGATGCTAGGTGAATTGTCAAAAGAGAGATCAAAGTTGATTGCTAAAATTGGTTTAATTGGTGGAGGATTTTTAGTTTTAGGTTTATCGGTAATTACAGCTGTCCAGTGGCATTCTCAATCAATTATAGAAAATGTCAGATATAATAAATCAATTAAATCAAGTGAAAATTCAGAATTATCATCACTTACAGATTATGTGAGCGGGGTTCATAAAGTAGAATTTGCAATCGTTCCGGCAAATAAATTTTCACTTTCAGATTTACACAACACACATCCTGACACTCCGATAGTTAGAATTAATGGGAAAAAGATTTCAAGTGATGACTATAATTATTTGATCGATCAAGAAGATGAAAACGAACCATTCAGCAAACGGCAAGCCCTGGCTGCGAAATACGGGTTAACGATGCGGAAACATGGCAAACCAGTGCGTCAATCATTAAAACAGGTCAAGAAGACAGAAGTTAATTGGACGAAAAAACAGATTGATAAGTACCAAGATGCATATTAAATTGAGGTATTGCAGTGAGATATAAAATAATTGATCAACGACAACAAAGAATAGATAAAGAAGTTGGAAAAGAACGACGAAAATTTGTTTATGGAACATATATTATTTCAACCATAAATGTTTTGCTTACGTTAATTGTAGCTTTTTACTTAGTAAAAAATGATCAATTTGTTGATAATGCAGTAAAGTACACAGTAATTATTTTTTTCCCATATTTACTTTCGTTATACTTTACAAAAAAAATATACAATAAAAAGTTAGTTGCTATTGTAGTGAATTTATATTATATATTTGGAATGTTAGTAAGCGATATATTGTTTGGAATGACATTGGGAAACTTTTTTCATTTTATCATTGAGGCAGGAAATGGTAGACAAATTATCCCTGCTATATTAGTAACTATGTTGACATATGTATATTCAATATTTTCAAACATAAGTGGATTTTTAAAAAGGAATAAGAAAACCGTGGTTTGGGGAATGGTAGGTATATATGTTTGTCAGTTATTCATTGTAAAAGGAAAAGTTTTAACAATAATAGTAGATATAATCGCGGTAATTTTTTCTTTATTGGAATTAAAAATTAATGTAAAGGAAGTATCAAATAAGTTTGACTATTTAACTAATAACGGAAAGCGAAGAGAAATAAATTTACTTCCATTTATGATTCAAGAAGCAATAGGATTATATTTAGAAATGTTAGTTGCAATCGAAGAAATTTTGAAATTAGGATTAGATTCAAATGATGATTAAGTTGCAACAGATATTATTATGATTAACATTTTAACATTAGCGTATCAAAATACCCCCTCGCCATTACAGCGAAGGGGGTATTTTAGTGTTGATATTCTAATAAATTTAAATGTTTCCGAAATTCGTAGGCCTCCACACTGCGCGAATATGGGGTAACGATCTTTTTACCGTCATCGGCGAAGAACCGGTACTTACCTTTTCCGGGATTTTCAATGCACTTGCCAACGTAAACTTGATTTTGATACTTGAAAGTCAATGTTGGCGGATAGAAGGTGCAAACTTTGGCCGTTGAATAGCTTTGGTAAACGACCGACCTGATTGCCAGCCGCTGTTCCCAGTAAGCAAGGTCGCCGCTGAAAGTCCGCGCCCGGTCATAATACATCACGTTGATGGCGGCTTGTGCGCCGGTGAAGACCCGGAAAACGATCAGTTCATAATTTGATTTATAGATTCCGGGAATTTCGGTAAAGTAATTCAACCGGACATTGAAGTCAATGGCATCCAGGTCAGGGACAATTTTAAGTTGCTCTTTGATTTCCTGCGGTGGCCGGACGTTAAAAACGATACACCGCCCGTGATGATCTGAAAGAAAAGTTGTTTTGTTTAAATCAATAAATGCGGTCAAGTCAACCGGAGTTTCATTGATCGTCAATGTTAAAATGTCGCTGTGGATTGCTGCCATGACTGTGCCTCGAATTTATTAATTATTAAAATACAGGCAAAGAAGTTTGATGAATTTAACCTGCAAGGCGTTAAACAAAACTTCAACGCTGTAATTATTGATGTAGTGAATGAGATTACCATCTTCATCAAAATCAAGGTTCAGGTGTGAATGATCGGCTGCGGGCTGCTGGATCAATTTGATCAGATAAACTAGTTCTTCGCTTGAAAAGAGCTGGTTGTCGTGAATAAAAATCCCATGGGTATTCATCGTTAAATCCTTGATCTTTAAATTGATTGCGTCCCGATAATACTCAGCGTTGATCAACATCCAAATTGCGTTTTGCTGATTTGGTGAAAATGGAATTAAACCGTCTTGAATCATTTGCATACTCCTTAATTATAACGTGGAGACTTCAAAAGGGGTTCGCTGAAGCCTCTCAATCACTAAAATTGTACTGACAATGCCAAAAGAAATCAATGTTTGATTGGTATTAGCTGAACTTATCGAAAAAGATTGATAAGTAAAATTTACGTTATCTTTCAACTTATTTATAACAAGCACTTATCACTGAATGAATTCAGATAAAATGATATAATGCCTATTGAAATGAAGAGGGTGAAAAACATGCGTGAATTATTACAAAAAGATTTTTGCTGGGTTGTCGGGATTTTTTGTATCGGATTAAGTTTATTTTCATGTCTTTTCCCATTTATCGGCAAAGTTCCCGGTGTTTCATTTGCCCAACACGGATTAGTAGTCGTCGGCGTGATTTTGATGCTGGCGGGAATGGTTAGATATCGGAAGAAAGGTTAAATGAAGAAAAGGTGTCCCAAAACATTCATTTTGATGGTTTGGAACCCATTAATCATGAGGTTGAGAATTGTTCTCAGCCTCATTTGTTTTTAAAGATGAAATTCGCTGACTTGATATAGTATAATGGAAACGGAATTTTTACATCGAGGAGATCAAAACAAAATTGAAGATTATTACATCAGTTAACAATTCACAAGTTAAAGCATGGTCAAAGTTGAATACGAAGAAGGGCCGCTTGAAGCAGGGCAAGTATTTGCTTGACGGCTGGCACCTTGTTAAGGAAGCGATTCGGACGCATGAACCGATCGAAACGATCATGGTTCAACCGGATTTCAAGCATTTGCAAGAAATTGAAGTTCCGGAAGGTGCTGATTTGATCCAAATTACGGATAACGTGGTCAAGCATTTAAGCGACACGAAGCATCCGCAGGGGGTCATGGCCGTGATCAAGATTCCGGAACAACAAGAAATTGCACCGGAAGACGTTACTGGCGCATGGCTTTTCATGGATAATGTTCAAGATCCCGGTAACATTGGCACGATGGTGCGGACGGCGGATGCAGCCGGCTTTAGCGGAATCGTCTTTGGTGACGGGACCGCTGACGTTTATAATCCAAAAATCGTCCGTTCAATGCAGGGCAGTCAATTCCATTTGAAGATGGTCACGGCCCCGCTTGAACCATGGATCAAAGCCTTTAAAGCGCAAAACAAACCGGTTTTCGGAACCGAATTAAATCCAGATGCGCGGCCGTATGATCAAGTCGGCAAGCATGCCGATTTTGCATTGATCATGGGGAATGAAGGTAACGGGATGAACAAGGATCTTTTGAAACAAACATCATTGAACCTTTACATTCCAATTATCGGGAAAGCCGAATCATTGAATGTCGCGGTTGCGGCCGGTGTTTTGATGTTCCAGCTTAAAGCAAATTAATCTTATTTAAGATTGTTAAGTTATTAATACAATTCGGTTATAACGTTTGCTTTTTGAAACCAAGCCCGTTAGCATATGGATTGTAAGAACTTAATGAAAAGATCGTGAGGCTCTATGAAAGAAAACGAATGGCGTAATGATGCGGAATACATGAGTTACGTTGGGAATTTATTAGTCAAGCCGGAAGTTCAAAAATTATCTGAATATGAACAGCATCATTTTTGCACGCGACTTGATCATGTGATCACGGTGTCATATGAATCATACAAGATTGCCAAAAAGATGAATCTCGATGCCCGGGCAGTTGCGCGGGCTGGACTATTGCATGACTTATTCTATTATGACTGGCGCGATACCAAGTTTAATCTTGGAACGCACGCCTGGATTCACCCACGAGTAGCCGTGCGCAATGCCGAAAAGATTACGACTTTAACTGCCAAAGAAAAAGACATTATTATCAAGCACATGTGGGGGGCAACGCTGATTCCTCCGAAATATCCGGAAGGGTTTATTGTGACGGCCGTTGATAAGATCTCAGCGGTTGATGAATACAGCCATCACCTTGTTGACAAGGTTGAACGGATGGTGCGGTCAGCATACTAATTTACTTTGCAAAAGTAAGGTTATAGTGTACAATAATCACAGTAAAAAGTGCGCCAAAGCACTTAATTGTGGTTGGAACTCAAAAACATTCAAGAGGCCATGATGAATATCATAGCCTCTTTTTGAAGGGCGGAAAGTAAATGGCAGACTGTAATGGTGAATTTAATCTATGTCCGAAATTTAGTAAGACCTTCAGCATTCTTGGCCGGAAATGGAACGGTTTAATTATCGAAGTATTGCTATGCGAAGGTCCGCAACGGTTTAAGGACATTGCAAGCAAAGTTAAAAAATGCAGCGACCGCGTTTTAGTTGAACGGTTGCGCGAACTTGAGAATGAAGGATTGATCAAGCACACGGCGACTGATTCAGCGCACAGTGTGTATGAATTAACGGACCGCGGAAGTGACCTGAAAGACGTGATGGATGCAATTCACACGTGGGCCGATAAATGGTATTCACTTGCGGATTGTCATCAAGATTAACCTTGACGAAATGCCGGTTTCACGGTAGACTATTTAGTTAGAAAAGCGTAGACGGAAAATAGTAAGTCAATGGGTAAATTTCAGTGAGAACCAGAGAGTGTGAATGGTTTAATTTGTCCGTGACCGAATTCACTTCCTGAGTGGTTACTGGGAAATGACGAAGGTAGCCCGGTGTTAGGCCGTTATCTGACTTAGTGAGTGTTGCTTGCTTATTTTGGAAAAGGAGATAAGCGGCAAAACAAGGGTGGTACCGCGAAGCCTCGTCCCTTTTTGAGGGATGGGGCTTTTCTTTTTACGCAAATTGTGGTTGAGAAAGGAATGAAACATATGAATTTACAAGATCGCCTTGAAGAATTACAAACTGAAGGGTTAGCAGCCATCAAAGCTGCCAATGATACCAAAGCGGTTAACGATATTCGGGTAAAGTATCTTGGAAAAAAGGGCCCAATTACGGAAGTTTTGCGCGGAATGCGTGATTTAGACAAGGAAGAACGACCAAAAGTCGGAGCTTTAGCTAACAAGGTGCGCGATGCATTGGCAAATGCGATTGCGGATCGGTTAAATGAACTTGAAATTGAAAAGACAGCAAAGAAGCTTGAAGCTGAAAAAATCGATGTTACGTTACCAGGAGTTCCGGTAAAGGCTGGTCAGCCGCATGTGCTTGTCCAAATTATCGATGAAATTGAAAAGTTATTCTTAGGCCTTGGATTCCAAATTATTGAAGGACCTGAAGTCGAAGAAGATCACTACAACTTTGAAATGTTGAATTTACCACCGGATCACCCAGCGCGTGATATGCAAGATACGTTCTACATTACAAAGAAGACGTTAATGCGGACTCAGACATCACCAGTTCAAGCCCGGACATTGGAAAAACATGACTTTTCAAAGGGACCGTTAAAGATGATCTCACCTGGGAAAGTTTACCGACGGGATACAGATGACGCAACGCACTCGCACCAATTCCACCAAGTTGAAGGATTAGTGGTTGATAAGAACATTACAATGGCCGACTTAAAGGGAACATTGGAATTAGTTGCGAAGACGATCTTTGGCGAAGACCGTGAAATTCGGTTACGTCCAAGTTACTTCCCATTTACTGAACCATCTGCCGAAGTGGATGTTTCATGCTTTAAGTGCGGCGGCAAAGGATGTGCCGTATGCAAGAACAGCGGCTGGATCGAAGTACTAGGCGCCGGCATGGTTCACCCGAACGTTTTGAAGATGGCTGGCGTGGATCCGGAAGTTTATGGCGGATTTGCCTTTGGATTAGGCCCAGATCGGTTTGCAATGTTGAAGTACGGCGTTGATGACATTCGGGAATTCTACTTGAATGACATGCGCTTCTTAAATCAATTCTCACAGAAAGGTTAGGAGGGTGTTAATCAATGAAAGTTTCAACCAAATGGCTTAATGAATACGTTAAAGTTGATGATTTAAAACCAGAAGAACTCGGCGAAAAAATTGAACGCACAGCCGTTGAAGTTGATGGCGTTTCTCGGCGCGCAGACGGTCAAAAGAAAATTGTTGTTGGTCACATCTTAGAATGTGTGCCGCATCCGAATTCAGACCACCTGCACATTTGCCAAGTCGATGTTGGCGATGAAGAACCATATCAAATCGTCTGCGGGGCACCAAATGTTGCTGCAGGTCAAAATGTAATCGTTGCGTTACCAAACTCATGGATCGCCGGCCACATTAAGATCAAGAAAAGCAAGATGCGTGGCGAACTTTCAATGGGAATGATTTGCGGGTTACAAGAAATCGGCTTCCCGGATGCAGTTGTTCCTAAGGAATTTGCTGATGGAATTTACGTTTTACCAGAAGATGCTGTTCCGGGCGAACCAGTTTGGGATTACCTTGGAATGGATGAAAGCATCATTGATGTTGACATCACGCCCAACCGTGGCGACATGTTAAGCATGCGTGGGGTTGCTCATGAAGTGGCAGCAATTTATGACCGTCAAGTTTCACTTCCGCATCCAACGGTTAAGGAAGACGTTTCTTCAAAGATCGAAGACTTATTAAGCCTTGAAGACGCTGATCAAGAATTAGTTGCGCCATACAAGTTACGGATGGTTAAGGACGTGACGATCAAGCCAAGTCCGATGTGGATGCAAAAACGGTTATGGAATGCCGGTATTCGGCCAATCAATAACGTGGTTGACGTTACAAACTACATTTTGATGGACTATGGTCAACCATTGCATGCTTTTGATTATGATAAATTTGATTCAAAGAAGTTAACGGTGCGCTTAGCTAATGAAGGTGAAAAATTGACGACCCTTGATGATGAAGAACGTGAATTAAAGGCAACGGACTTAGTAATTGCTGACGGTGACCGCGCAATTGCCCTTGCCGGCGTAATGGGCGGCGAAGATACCGAAGTTTCTGATAAGACGCAAACCGTTGTTTTAGAAGCCGCAATCTTTAATTCATCAAAGATTCGGAAGACTGCCCGGCGCGAAAACCTGCATTCAGAAGCATCCCAACGGTTCGAACGCGGAATCAACGTTGCAACGGTTCAAGAAGCATTGGATGCTGCTGCCCAAATGATTGCTGAATTTGGTGATGGTCAAGTTGTTAGCGGAACATTGGAAATCAACCATGTTGATCCTGAAAACGTGGATGTTGAAATCATGCCAGAACGGATCAACAAGGTTTTAGGAACGGACTTAACGGATGAAGCCATTGTGGGCATCTTTGAACAACTCGGATTTGGAGTTGCGAAGGATGAAACCGGCACATTAACGGTGAGCGTTCCTCCACGCCGCTGGGATATTGCGATCCAAGCAGACTTAATTGAAGAAGTTGCCCGGATCTACGGTTATGACAATATTCCAACAACGTTACCAACCATGCCGTTAACGGAAGGCCACTATACAAAGGCTCAAAAGATTATCCGGGATGCGCGCGCAATTCTTGAAAGTGCAGGATTAAGTCAAGCAATTTCATACGGATTGACAACGGAATTAAAAGCCAAACGTTTTATGCTCGATGAAGCTGAAATGACCCAACTTGACTTCCCGATGAGTTCAGACCATACAACATTGCGGATGAACTTGATCAGCGGCTTGTTAGATGACGTAGCATATAACCAAGCCCGGAAAGTCAATGATGTTGCACTGTACGAACAAGGACGGGTTTTCTTACGGGAAAAGGATGCTGAACGGCCAAATGATATCGAACACATTGCTGGCGCATTAACGGGATTATTCCATGAAGCAACATGGCACGATGCCAAGAAGCCGGTTGATTTCTACTTAACAAAGGGAATCGTTGAATACTTGATGAACTCTCTTGGAATTACAGATGGAATTCGGTATGAAGCAACTGCTGAATACGAAGAAATGCACCCAGGTCGGACAGCCAAGATCTACGTCAATGATGAATTAGTCGGCTTGATCGGGGAAGTTCACCCAAGTCTTGCTAAGGAATTGAAGATCAAACCAACTTATGTCTTTGAATTAGACTTGCAAAAACTGATCGACTTGCCAAAGAATGCTGAAACATACGTCCCAGTTTCGAAGTATCCGGAAGTCACCCGCGATATTGCATTGCTTGTTCCAAACGAAATTACAAATGACCAAATCGTTGAATCGATCAAGCAAAATGGCGGCCGCTTCTTAGCTGACATTAAGCTCTTTGATCTGTACCAAGGTGAAAAGATCGATGACGGCTTCAAGTCATTGGCTTATACCCTTGTATACCGTAACAGTGAAGGAACATTGAGCGATGATGAAATTAACCAAGCATTTGATAAGGTTGTTAAGAAACTTCAAGAAGAACTTGAAGTCACCGTTCGGTAATTGATTAAGGATAAGACTTTAGCTTGATTCAAGCAAAATCTTGAGGAGGAATATTTTGACTCAAAATAATCAACAACATCAACCAGAATCAAATTCGAAGGCGGAAAAGCAACCATCAACGACGCCATCACGGGTTGAAACAGCGAAGACGAAGTCAACTTCCCACGTTGCCAAGGAAGCTCCAAGTTCAGCGAAACGAATTATTCACTGGACGATCGGCGTGCTGGTCGTTGTAATTCTCTTTTTCTGTTTCTTAGGTTACCGGTATGTTCAACGGTCGCTTAAACCGCTTGACCCAACTTCAAATGAATCAATTGAAGTTAAGGTTCCGATTGGAAGTACAGACAAACAAATTGGCGATATTTTACAAAAGAAAGGCGTTATCCGCAGCGGTTTCGTCTTCAATTACTATGTTAAGTCAAAACAACTGGCAGCATTCAAAGCCGGTTACTATGATTTTAAACCGTCAATGACTTTGGCCCAGATCGCAACGGAATTGCAAAAGGGCGGTTCAAGCACCCCAATCGGTTCCGGCAAAGTTCTGGTACGCGAAGGGGTTACGGCTGATCAAATCGGTGACGTGATTCAAAAGAATACGAAATTCAAAAAACAAGACTTTTTGAATTTGCTTAATGATCAGCAATTTTTAAATGAATTAAAGAAGAAGTATCCTGATCTGCTTTCATCAGCGGTTGGTGCCAAGGATGTTAAGTATCAACTTGAAGGTTACTTATATCCGGCAACGTACTCGGTTTCAAAAAATGAAACTTTGAAGCAATTAGTTGAACAAATGGTTGCCAAGGAAAATCAAGAAATGCAACCATACTACCAAAAGATCAAAGATGATCACATGTCAGTTCAACAAGCTTTGACGTTGGCTTCCCTTGTTCAAGGTGAAGGAACAAATCAGGAAAGCTTGGAAATGATTGCCGGGGTATTTGAAAACCGGCTGCAAAAGAATATGAAATTACAAACGGATGTGTCAGTGTCATATGCATTGGGGAAACATCAACAAAACATTTCATATGATGATTTGAAGGTTAATTCACCATATAACCTGTATCAAAATAATGGCTTAGGACCAGGACCAGTTAATAATCCGCCAATCAATGCGGTCAAGGCGGTTCTTTATCCAAAAGACCGGGATAAGGGATACTTGTACTTTGTTGCCAATATGAAGACAGGTAAGATCTACTATACGAAGTCATATCAGCAACATCAAGAAAATGTAAGTAAAGTTCAAAAAGCAAACGGATACGAAAAATAGGAAGTCGAGGAATTGGGAATGATAAACAACGAAAAGAAACATCGTCCGGTAATTATTGGGGTTACAGGGGGTTCAGGAAGCGGAAAGACGACCGTTTCAAACGCAATTCTTGAACAACTTCACGGTCACTCACTTGCAATGATCCAAGAAGACGCATACTACAAGAGTCAGGACGACGTTCCATTTGACGAACGGACAAAGGTCAACTATGACCACCCGAATTCATTGGATACAGACCTTTTGGTTGAACAACTGCATGATTTACTTGAATGGAAAGCAATCGATATTCCGGTTTACGATTATGCAAGCCACAACCGAAGCAAGGAAGTTATCCACCAAGAACCAAAAGAAGTCATCTTGGTTGAAGGAATTTTGGTATTAAACGATCCGCGGCTTCGTGATTTAATGGATATTAAGATCTTCGTTGATACCGATGATGATATTCGAATCATTCGGCGGATTCAACGGGATATTGAAGAACGGGGACGTTCATTGCAATCTGTAATTGACCAGTATTTAGCAACGGTTAAACCAATGTATCACCAATTTATCGAACCAACGAAACGGTATGCCGACATTATCGTTCCTGAAGGCGGCGAAAACCAAGTCGCAATTGACTTGTTGGTAACGAAGATTCGTGATATTATTCAAAAGAACAATTTAAGTGCTGAATAAGAGGAGGACTTTAAATGGCTGAAGAAAAAACATTTCCAATGACATTGGAAGGTAAGAAAAAACTTGAAGAAGAACTTGAAGATTTAAAGACAAATAAACGGGCTGAAGTTATCAAACGGATCAAAATCGCCCGTTCATTCGGTGATTTATCTGAAAACTCAGAATATGAATCAGCTAAGGATGAACAATCATTTGTTGAAGGCAGGATCAAGGAAATTGACAACATGTTGAACCATGCTGAAATCATCGACAACGAAAACGTTGATGTTGATGAAGTTTCAGTTGGAAAGTCAGTAACATTCCAAGAAGAAGATGACGATCCCGAAACATACCAAATCGTTGGGGCTGCAGAAGCTGATCCATTAAACGGCAAGATTTCAAACGAATCACCAATTGCGAAGGGCTTAGTTGGCCACAAGAAGGGTGAAAAGGTAACCGTTACAACTCCTGGTGGTGAAATGACGGTTACAATTATTGATGTAAAGTAAGTCATTGATAACATAAAGAAAATAAGGTTGTGATTTGATCACAACCTTATTTTTTATGAAGGTTTAGTTGAAAGAGGGCGTTGTTGATTTACAAAAAAAGAGACTGAACAAACTTGTTCAGTCTCAAATTATTTACGTTGACTAAATTTATTTTAGTACCAACCGCATTGTTCCCAGTGCTTTTGAGCGTTTACCCAGTTACCGTAACGACTTGCAACGTATTGGTTTGCAACCCGATCTTGGTTAGCTTGTGAGTAGTCACCGTGTAAGTAACTTGCGCTCAATTGGTAAGCACCGATGTATTGACCGTTACGAGCATTGTAGTTACCGCCTGATTCATGAGCAACGATCCATGCTTTGGCAGCAGCTTCTGAAGAGTTGCTGCTGTTGTTATTATTGTTGCTTGATTGTTGGTTGTTGTTATTTGCGGCTTGTTGTTGTGTATTTTGTTGAGCAACTTGTTGCTTTTGTTGTTGCTGTTGAGCTTGAGCTTGTTGTGCGACCCGTTGTTGAGCGGCCTTAGCATTTGCAGCAGCTTGAGCAGCGGCAGCTTCCTTAGCTTCTTGAGCTTTCTTAGCAGCGGCTTCTTCAGCTTGCTTTTGAGCAGCAGCCTGTTGTGATTGTTGAGCAGCTTTTTCTTGTTGTTCCTTAGCAGCTTGAGCAGTGACAGCAGCTTGTTGAGCGGCTTGTTCTTCAGCTTGCTTTTGAGCGGCAGCTGCTTGGGCAGCTTGTTGGGCTTGCAATGCAGCTTGAGCTTGGGCAGCTTGTTGTTGAGCAGCTAATTGAGCTTGACGTTGAGCTGCTTGTTGTTGAGCAATTGCAGCTTGTTGAGCGGCTTGTTCTTGGTGAACTTGAGCTGCATTGGCTTGTGGTTGTTGAACTTGTTGTTCAGTATTGTCGTTTGTTGGAATGTTTAATTGCTCGCCAACAACGATGAAGTTTACATCTTTTAAGTTGTTGGCCTTTTGGATTGCTTCAACTGTTGTATTGAATTTTTGAGCAAGTTCTGAAACAGTGTCTCCTGCTTTAACTGATACTGTATCAGCATTAGCGGCTGTTCCCGCTGCAGCAATCCCTGAAAGGGCAGCAGCTGATACTAAAACTTTGTTTAACTTCATGTAGAAAATTCACTCCTAAAAAACATGTATTTTATTTATGTTTATCTTTACAGTCCAACCTGATGAACTTTCATATAGCAGTATAGCGAATTTACATAACAATAAGATAGCAAAAATGTTACTTTTTGATATTTTTTGTAACATTTGTAACATTAAGGTATAAGAACCATCTGATTTAATAAGATATAATAATTAATAGAATGATATGGAGGCGAATCTAATGGATAAGAAGAACAGTTTGAAACTCTTGCTTGGTATCTCAGGATTAACAGCGGTTGCCGCCATTGGTTGGGAACATTATCGAAATCATCATAACTTAGACAATCATTTATCATTTGCTGAAAAGAATATCATCTTTTGGCAACGGAAAGTGTATGATCAGAAAATTAAATTCTTTATTCGGCTAAAAGCCCATAACTGGAATGAATTGTTACGGAATCGCGATCACTTTTTTGTTTACATTGGAACCCGGAATAATCCGCAATGTTTAAGTTTTGCACCGCGGTTGAGTTATGCCGCCCAACAAGTCGGCACGAATGTGTATTATTTAGATACGACGAAGGAAGCAACGAATCCGATTTTGCGGCATTTGCTTGAAGATTTGCAGGTTAAAAATCCGCCAGCATTATTATGTGTTGATCATGGACGAATTATTCGGTATGACTTTGACGAAAAGATTTCAGACTTTATTAATGCTCATCAAAATTAAAAAGGAGGTTGTGACGAAAATCGCAACCTCCTTGCTATGTCTGCATAATCGGGTTCCAAAACAAACGAGTTATTTGGAAGTTCGAAAACCTCCGAATCTACGCTACGCGATTCGTTCGCTTTTCTGCTTCCACCACGCTCGTTTTTAACGTTTTGTCACACCTTCTTTTTTACATCTTAAAAACAAACAGTCCGCTTAAGATCCCGCAAATAATTGCTCCCATCAAAAATCCTAAATCGATCCATGGATTCCCAACTAAATTGAAGAAATTACGCAGACAGACGATTCCTAAAATGACACATGAAATAAGAATTAATAGGTAAATAATTTTAAGCGGGGCATAGACAACGGTAATGATTACGGCCGCCGCAAATAATAGCGTTCTTAAATTGTGATACCATACAATGTTACCGAAAAAAACATCGCGATACGATAAATTCCGATCCTTGGGCATCGATTCAAATTTAAACATTGTCAAAAGTAGCCAAAAAACGTATAAAGCTACACCAACGTATTTCATGATGGCTCTCTCCTCATGATTAAAATGACTTGTTATTTCACTTATTCAATAACATCTATTTAAGAATACCATATAAAAACCGGCTTGCAAGTTCGTCAAGCCGGTAATTTTGTGATTAATGTTCTTTAAAGAAGGCGGAAAGTTTAGTCATAAACATGTCCAAGAACCGGGGAACATCGACGTTCACGGCAACTTGAGTGGTTGTTGCCGGTTCATTTAACCGTTTTTCATCGCCAATTGTTCGTCCAGCATATGCGCCTTCAGTATCAACTTTCATGTTTAAGTAAATGGTTTGTAAAAGACTTGGGTCAACCGCTGCTGCAACTGCTAACGGATCATGCAATCCGCAACCGTGAAGGTGAGGACTGGTGATTTTGTATGCGTTGATGTAGTAGTCAACGATGTCCGTGTATTTGGTGGCTGAGGTTGTTCCGATTTCACGCCATTTTTGGGTTTCTTTCTTTGTAAGCA
Organism: Ligilactobacillus sp. 110_WCHN; assembly: GCF_030518115.1. Lineage (NCBI taxonomy): Bacteria > Bacillati > Bacillota > Bacilli > Lactobacillales > Lactobacillaceae > Ligilactobacillus > Ligilactobacillus sp. 110_WCHN. The sequence goes on along the minus strand of NZ_JAULLI010000002.1, from coordinate 74,833 downwards.
ATGTCCGTAAGGTGACGTCAAGGCCAACCATTGTTAACGGAAGTTTGCTACGGAGAACTTTATCAGCGGCTGGTGGATCTTGATTGATGTTCGCTTCGGTTACCGGATTAACGTTTCCAGGAACGGTCAATGCGCCGCCCATTAACGTTACATGTCCGATCAAGTCAATGATTTCAGGATCCTTTTCGATTGCGGCAGCAAGGTTAGTTAATGGACCAGTTGGAACGATCAACAATTGACCTTGATATTTGTGCGCAGCTTCAATGTAAAAGTCGATTCCGTTTTGGCTTTCAATTTTCCGTTTAGCAGTTGGCACTTCAACTTCACCAATTCCATTTTTGCCATGGATCGTTTGGCTGATCGGCATTACATCAAAGTGATCAGTATGTGAAGAGTGGGTTGCGCCGATGAAAACTGGAACTTCAGGATGTCCGAGCATTTCCAATAAATTAAGCGTGTTTTGGGCAGCTTCTTCAGGAACGATGTTTCCAAAAGAAGCAACGACGCCGATTAAGTCACATTCGGGAGTGGCGAGGGCATATGCGAGTGCTAAGGCGTCATCAACGCCGGTGTCGAGATCTAAAATCATTTTGTACTTAGCCATGAAAAGTTCTCCTTTAGTATTTGATATTTGATTTTATTTTAGCAGAAGTGAAGCCTAATTTGAGAAACTTTTTTCTGGATTTTTTGGAGCGGACCAATTATTAAAATGGGAATCGAATTGTTCAGGAAAAGACGAATAATTTGCAAGCAGGTTATATTGTGCAAAATTTACTTAAAATGATGAATTTTTTGCGAATTTTATATTGATTATTTTGGAATAATTGATACAATTTGTTGTAGTTAAATGATTAACAATCATCATATTTTGTGGATATTAGCGGATCCGCGTAAAGGAGAAAGTAACAGAATGATTGAAGTTTCAAACCTCAATAAGACATATGAGAACGGATATGAAGCATTGAAAAATGTTAATTTTTCAGTGGAAAAAGGTGAATTAGTTTGCTTATTAGGCCCAAGTGGTTGTGGTAAGTCAACATTGCTTAATATCATTTCAGGTTTGCTTGATGCAACCTCAGGTGATGTGAAATTTGAAGGAAAATCAGTTCTTGATGTTGCCCCAGAAAACCGGGACATTGGTTTTGTATTTCAAAATTATGCATTATTCCCGCATATGACAGCTGAAGAAAACGTAATGTTTCCATTAACTGTTGGTAAAAATAAAAAAGCGAAAGCCGAAGCACGTGAAATTGCACAAAAATATATGGAATTAACTCATATTACCGATATTGCGAAGAAGAAGCCGGGCCAGTTATCCGGTGGACAGCAACAACGGGTTGCAATTGCACGTGCTCTTGTTCAACAACCGAAAGTTCTTTTAATGGATGAACCATTAAGTAACTTGGACGCACGGTTACGACTTCAAATTCGGGAAGAAATCCGGGCATTGGTCAAAGAAGTCGGAATTACAACAATTTTTGTTACCCACGACCAAGAAGAGGCGCTCTCAATTGGTGACCGGATCATCTTACTTAATAATGGAGTCATTCAACAAGCTGATAAGGGGCAAAACCTTTACCTTGATCCAGTAAATCAATTTGTTGCCAACTTCATTGGGAACCCAGTTATTGACTTATTTGATGTTCAGTTTGACGGAAATCAATTTAATGATGAACACTTCAACTTGTTGGCTGAACGGTTATCAGATACGAAATTGAAGCAAAAGTTAGCTGCCGGGGATTATGTAATTGGAATCCGGCCGGAAAACTTGCAACCGTCAACGGCTGAAATGGCAGATTTCACAATTAAGGTTGATGATATTGAATTGATCGGCCGGGAACGGATCTTGAAGTTCTACTTTGGCGATAAGCAGTACCGGTCATTAGTTGATATCGAAGATCAAATCGGAGCAGGCGATGAAGTCAACTTACGGTTTGATATGAAGAAAGCATTTATCTTTAATAAGGACGGAGAGCGGGTATATTAAAAATGAAAAATAAACGGCGAAAAAATCAATGGAGCGCATGGTGGTTCCTTGGACCAGCTCTTTTAGGAATTCTCCTTTTCAGTGTTTTCCCAATTTTACGGGCATTGGTAATGAGTTTTCAATCTGGTTCATTAATTTCAATGCACTGGACAGGGTTGAGCAACTATAAATATGTAATTCAAGATCCGTACTTTGCGAAGGCGCTTCAAAATACCGCTTTGTATGCCTTTACGGTTGTTCCAATCGGAATGGTGATTTCAATTGCAATTGCATGGAACTTATTTAACCGGATCAAGCATTCGAAGTTCTTTGAAGCATTATTCTTCATGCCATACGTTACAAGTACGATTGCGATTGGAATCGTCTTCCGTTACATTTTCAACGGGCAGTACGGGTTATTGAACTATATTTTACGATTCTTCCATTTAGGAACCCCGAACTGGTTAGATAACCCTAGCATGAACATGATCACCGTGATCATCTTTGGGGTTTGGCTCAGCTTAGCGTTTAACATTGTTATTTTGATGTCAGCTTTACGGGGAATTGATCCGCAACACTACACGATTGCCAAGATGTACGGGGCAAGCGATTCGGAAATGTTCTTCCGGATCACCTTGCCGCAATTGATCCCAACCTTAGCATTCCTGTTGACCGTGAACTTGATCAGTGCGTTCAAAGTATATACATCAATTTATGCTTTGTTTAACGGGCAACCGGGAATCGCGGGCAGTGCGATGACGGCGGTTTACTACATCTTCAACAAGTTCCAGACAGTTGGAACTCCGGGGGTCGCAATGGCCGCAACCGTCTTACTGTTCTTGATAATTTTAGTTGTATCATTCCTTCAAAATAAGTTATTGAATAAGGTGGGTCGCAGATGAAAAAAGTTACCGGCGTAATTACGTGGATTTTTATCATTCTTCTAAGCATCATTACGGTTTTCCCGTTTATTTACATGGTCCTTGGCGGATTGATGTCCTATGCAGAAACAACAAGTATTCCACCAACGATCATTCCGCATCATTTACACTTTGAAAACTACGTGCAAGTCTTCCATCAGGCACCATTTTTGAAGTATTTCTGGAATACATTGTTAACATCATCAATTGATACCGTATGTGTATTGATTACTTCATTGTTTGCTGCATTTGCATTAACAAGTTTAGATTTCAAAGGCAAAAAAGCCATTAGGATTTTGATGATCTCACTGTTGATGGTTCCTTCAGAAGCAATCATTTTCACAAACTACAATACGATTGCCAAGTGGGGCTTGTTGAACACCTATGTTGGATTGTTCTTACCATTTACAACGAGTGTCTTCTATATTTACTACTTAAACAGTTACTTCCAAGGAATTCCGCGTAGCATTTACCAAGCGGCCAAGATCAGCGGCGCAAGCAACTGGCAATATGTATGGAAGATTTTAGTTCCAATGTCAAAACCGGCATTAACGACGGTGGGATTACTTTCATTCATCGCCGGCTGGAATTCATTCCTCTGGCCATTATTGGTAACGAATAACGATAATATGCGGCTGTTGAACAATGGATTGGCGAACTTCGCTTCTGATGGCGGGGCCCAAACGCAGTTGCAATTGGCAGCAGCCACATTAACGGTTATCCCGATTTTGATCATTTACTTCATCTTTAGAAAGCAAATTATTCAGGGGGTTACACGTGATGGCCTTAAAGGATAAGCAAACGCGCGTAACTTACCATAAAGGGGTCGATACGATCGGCGGAACGAATATCGAGATTGCATATGGCGATGCGCATATCTTTTTCGATCTGGGAACCGAATATCGGCCAGAACTCGATTTGCCGGATGAATCTTATCAAACGCTGATTCAAAATCATTTGATTCCAGAACTGGATGACTTTTATGATGAACATTTGACCGGAGCACCGCGGTGGAAAGGAAAGTTTCAACACAGGGCGGCGTTTATCTCGCATTTGCATTTAGATCATACTAAAATGGTAAATTTTGTTGATCAGCGCATTCCGGTTTACAGCACTCCCGCAACGGTCAAGTTGTTGAAGCGGCTAAACCGGGATGGTGATTTTCTGCTTCCGGCAGCTGGGCATCCGAAAGAATACCTGCGGCCATTGACCGAATTGCCGGTTCATCACAAGATGAAGGTCGGCGAGATCGAGGTCGAATTTTATCCCGTTGATCATGATGCCGATGGCGCAGTTGCATTCCTGATCCATACACCGGATGCATTTATCGTTTATACCGGTGATCTGCGGTTACACGGATACCATCCGGAATGGACACGGGCAATGATGAAGGCCGCTGCCGGATGTGATTTGCTGATCAGCGAAGGCGTTGGCGTCAGTTTTCCGCAAGATTTGGATAAGTCGCGCAAACCGTGGAGTGAACAGCTTTTGATTGAAAAGCTGGTTGATCTTGTTAAAAATGCCGCTGGACGGCCGACGACCTTTAATACCTATCCGGGCAATATCAGCCGGTTAGAGGCAATTTGTGATGCACAACCGCGGACAGTCGTTTTAACTGCTGACCGGGCATGGCTGCTTCAACAGATTACGGGACGGAAGGTCAACTATTATTACTCACCGTCCGCCAAGCCGCTTCCAGAACTTGATCCAAGTTTGGAAGTTGATTACCAAATCCTTTTGGCTGATAAGGGGACGTATTTATGGCAGGTTGAAGATCATTTCGAAAACCTGCAACCAAATACCTTGTACATTCATAGCGATGCGGAACCGTTGGGCGACTTTGACCCGGCATATCAAAAGTTCCTTGATATGTTAGCGGCCCATCACGTTGAATTTGTTCGGCTTGCATGTTCGGGGCATGCAACGGCAGCCGAACTGGATGAAATCGTTGCGGGCATCAAGCCGCAATTATTGACCCCCATTCATAGTTTTCATCCAGAAAATTTGAAAAACCCGTTTGGAAGTCGTGTTTTACCGCAAAATGGGCAAACGCTTGTTTTGCATTAAACAAAAAATTTTAAGGAGGAGAGCTTTTATGAAGTTCATCAAAAAACTTGCAGTTGCCGCAACAACTGCAGTAACTCTTTTTGCAACAGTTGCAGGAGGTTTATCATCAACTGTAAGTGCTGACAGTATCCCGACAAAGGTTACAAAAAAGACAACCATTACATTTTGGAATGGGATGTCAGGTAATCAACAAAAGGCTTTGCAAACCTTAACCCAAGAATTCGAAAAGGAAAACCCGAATATCACGGTTAAGCTTGAAAACCAAGGCCAATACAAAGATTTGCAATCAAAGATCACATCAACATTGCAATCACCAAAGAATTTGCCAACTATCACTCAGGCATATCCAGGCTGGTTGTACAATGCATCAAAGAATGATTTATTGGTTGATTTAAAGCCATACATCAATAATTCAAAGATTGGCTGGGGAAGCGCTGCAAAGAGTGGCATCAAACCATCATTGATGAAGGGTGCTCAAATTAACGGAACCCAATACGGAATTCCGTTCAACAAATCAGTTGAAGTTTTAGTTTACAACAAGACAATGCTTGATAAATACGGCGTTAAGGTTCCAACAACCATGGTGCAATTGAAGTCAGCAGCCAAGACAATTTATGAAAAATCAAATCACCAAGTTGTCGGTGCCGGCTTTGACTCATTATCAAACTACTATGTTTTAGGAATGAAAAACGAAGGCGTGGACTTCACTTCAAAGATCAACTTGACATCAGCTAAGTCAAAGAAAGTCATCGACTACTATGCTGACGGAATCAAGGGTGGCTACTTCAAGACTGCTGGTTCACAAGGTTACCTTTCAGGCGACTTTGCTAACCAAAAAGTTGCAATGTTCATCGGAACAAGTGCTGGCGAAAGCTTCGTTAAGAAGGGTGTCAACGGCAAGTTCGATTACGAAGTTGCTCCTCGTCCTGGCAAGTGGAACATGCAACAAGGAACTGACATCTACATGTTCAAGAATGCAAGCAAGGAACAACGGACAGCAGCCTTCATGTACATGAAGTTCTTGACAAGCAAGAAGTCTCAATTATACTGGGCACAACAAACTGGTTACATCCCAGTATCACAAGATGTAATTAACAGTAGTGAATACAAGAACAACAAGGATTCAAAGGTCCCAGCCCAAGTTGAAGCTGCAACAAAGAACCTTTACACCGTTCCTGTAACAAAGAACTCAAATGCTGCATATCAACAAATGAACACGATCATGCAAAACATCTTGAGTCACGCCAAGAATGGCAACCTTAACTCACTCATCAAACAAGGTGAAAGCCAATTTAAGAATGCATGGAACCAATAAAATAGAAGGTGTGACAAAACAGTAAAAACGAGCGTGGTGGAAGCAGAAAAGCGAACGAATCGCGTAGCAAAGATTCGAAGGTTTTCGAACTTCCAAGTAGCTCGTTTGTTTTGGAACCCGATTATGTGAATATAGCAAAGAGGTTGTGATAAAAGTCACAACCTCTTTTTGCATCATTACCGAAATCACGCTAAAATATTACTAATACATGAAGTGAAAGGATACGAAAATGAAGAAGCAATCATTAATTGATTACCTTGACGATGGGGTTCAAAATTTAGATTTTGATGGAACATTGGCTTGGAATTGGCTCAAGCATGAGCGGGCATTTGAGCTTGAAATGGAATTTTACGTTGAAAATCAAAGCGGGCATAAAATCGTTGATTCAGATGATACGGAATCCGTTGAACCAATCATCACGTTTGATGACGCGATTTTGTTATATGACGAAACCAAACCATTTGATTTTGATCCGGAAGATTACTTAGTAACATTGGGATTCAATGGCAAAAAAGGCTGGACGAAGGGGCAAGCAGATGCCTTTTTAGATGTTTTGCAAGATACGCTTGATAACGGTGAGTCAGATTTACTTGATTTTGTAAGCGATGATTCAATTCAGACATTTAATCTTAAGTGGGATGAAGTTGAATTTCAAAAGCAACTGGCAGCCCGCCAAGATGAAACTCAACAATTAAATTATCCGAAATTCTAGGAGGCTGAACATGGACTGGACAGAACTTGTAGTTGAAACAACGAATGAAGCAATTGACGCGGTAACGAATATTTTAATGGAAAATGAAGCGGGCGGCGTTCAAATCGATGACGATGATTTGAATGATGTCCGAATCATCACGTATTTTCCAGCTAACGTCAACGTGGCGGAAAAGGTTCCGGAATTAGAAATGCAGATCAAGGGATTAAGCCAATTCGGGATCGACCCGGGGAAAGCAACCGTGAAGTTAAGTGATGTTAACGACGGTTCATGGCGCGATGTTTGGAAAAAGTATTACCATCCAGTGCGCATCACGCGGTACTTAACGATCGTTCCAAGTTGGGAAGACTATCAACCGGAAAATGATGATGAAAAGGTGATCCGGCTTGATCCAGGACGCGCATTTGGAACGGGAACACATCCGACAACCAGGCTGGCCCTTTTGGCACTTGAAAAAGAAATTCGCGGGAGTGAATCAATGATCGATGTCGGCACTGGTTCAGGAGTTTTAAGTATTGCAGCGAAGTATCTTGGAGCCGGCGAAATCGATGCATATGACATTGATGACGAAGCAATCAAAGCTACGAAGGAAAACGTGGCGTTGAATCCGATTGCGAAGGATATTAATATCGGAACAAATAGTTTGCTTGATGGAATCAGTAAAAAAGTCGATTTGATCGTGGCCAACATTTTAGCGGAAATCATTGTCCCGTTGATTCCGCAAGCCAAAGAATGCTTAAATCCCGATGGAAAATTCATTACTTCAGGAATCATCAATGATAAGAAAGATTTAATCGTAAACGAATTAACAAAGCATGGCTTTGTGATCGATGAGATTTTGAACCAAAAGGATTGGTATTCAATTATTGCGCATTTGCCGAGCGAAGGAGAATAGGATGCAACGTTTTTTTACAGTTCAAAAATCAACTGAATTTAAAAATGAAAAGTTACTTTTACCGCAAGAAATTTTTCATCACGCCGTGGATGTCTTGCGGATGAAAGTTGATGATCAATTTGAATTAGTCACGGCCGATGAAAAGGTTTATCAGTGCCAGTTAACGAAGGTTGAGAAGCATGAAGGTCAATTTAAAATCGTGAAAGCAATTGACCGGGAAGTTGAGATGCCGGTTAAGATTACGATTGTTTGCGGCGTTTCAAAGGGCGATAAGGCCGAAGAAATTGTTAAGAAGGGGACCCAGCTTGGAGCAGCCCGGTTCATTTTTTTAAACAGCCGTTATTCAGTTGCCCGGTGGAAAAATCAAAAGCAAGCCAAGAAAATCAAGCGATTGCAGACGATTGCGCTGAATGCAGCGGAACAGTCGCATCGAAATCACGTTCCAGAAGTTGAATGGGCGGATTCACTGGATGATGTGATTGCAATGAATGCGGATGCCGACTTTAAGGTCGTAGCGTATGAAGAATCGGCCAAGCAAGACGAAAAAACGGTTTTAGCGCAGATTGCAACGCAGGCCCGCGAAAAAGGTTCAACCTTATTAGTAGCATTTTTTGGACCGGAAGGCGGGATTGCTCTCGAAGAAATTAACCAGCTTACAGCAGCGGGGTACCAATGTGCTGGACTTGGACCGCGAATCTTACGGGCAGAAACCGCCCCGCTTTATTTACTCGCGGCGCTTTCCTTTGCTACGGAGTTGGAGTAGAATAATAACAAAGATTTGAATTGAAGAGGATTTATATGACTGACGAAAAAAAGACCTTTATTATTCGCATGCTGTGGTATTTGGTAGCGGCTGCAATTTTTGCATTGATCATTCCGATTATTTTTAATGTATGCAAGGCCAATGACGTTACGAAGATCGGCTTTGTTATGTTTGGCTTTGATATGATTTTTTCTGTCCTTGTCGGGTTATATGCCGGCAAGAATGACGACTCATGGATTCCATTATTGTTCTTCCCAATTTTATTTGTGATCACGGCGGGAGGTTTCTTTATGGGAATTTTACGGGTTGTTGGAGTAGTCTACCTTGCAGCAAGTCTTTTGGCGTACGGAATAACGAAGAACTAACGAAAGTGAGGCTGGTAACAGTCTCATTTTTACTATGATTTAAATTGAAACGGGTGAAGATGAATGGATAAAGAAGTGATTTGGACTGCTGACGATGTGCTTCAAATGTGCAGTCAATATATGAATGAAGAACACGTTGAATTAGTAAAGAAAGCCTGCAAGTTTGCGACTTACGTTCACCGTGAACAAACCCGGCAATCGGGTGAACCATACATTATTCATCCGATCCAGGTTGCGGGAATTTTGGCTGATTTGAAGATGGATCCTGAAACGGTTGCGGCCGGCTTTTTACATGACGTTGTTGAAGATACGAACGTGACATTGGGAGACATTGGTGAGCTTTTCAACCATGATGTTGAAGTAATTGTTGATGGGGTTACCAAATTAAGTAAGATTCGCTACAAATCGCATCAGGAACAGTTAGCCGAAAACCACCGGAAACTGTTACTGGCGATGGCCAAAGATTTGCGGGTAATCATCGTTAAATTGGCGGACCGTTTGCACAATATGCGAACGTTGAATCATTTGCGACCGGATAAGCAACGCCGAATTGCAAATGAAACCCTTGAAATTTATGCACCATTAGCTGATCGGCTTGGAATCAGTACGATCAAATGGGAACTTGAAGATATTTCGTTGCGCTACTTGAATCCCCAACAGTATTACCGCATCGTGCATTTGATGGATGCCAAGCGGACCGAACGGATCAAGTATATCAACGAAGCGATTGAAGAGATCAAAGATGCTATTAAGGACTTGAATCTTGATTGTGAAATTTATGGACGGCCGAAACATATTTATTCGATTTATCGGAAGATGCGTGATCAGCACAAGCAATTCAGCCAGATTTATGACTTGTTAGCGGTGCGGGTTGTTGTCAAATCGATTAAGGATTGCTATGCCGTTTTAGGAGCGATTCATACGCGGTGGAAACCAATGCCAGGGCGGTTTAAAGATTACATTGCAATGCCAAAAGCCAACATGTACCAATCACTGCACACAACGGTTATCGGTCCGCAAGGCAAACCGTTTGAAGTTCAGATTCGGACTGAAGAAATGCATCGGGTAGCGGAATACGGGATCGCAGCACACTGGGCCTACAAGGAAGGCAAGAAGAGTCCGGTCAAGGAAACCGCAACGGGCGACAAGCTGAACCTGTTTAAGGAAATCATCGAATTGCAAGATGAAGCAGCCAACGCCAAGGACTTTATGGAAAGCGTTAAAGGCGATCTATTTAGTGATCGTGTTTACGCCTTTACCCCGAAAGGCGATGTAACCGAATTGCCAAAAGGTGCCGGTCCGCTTGATATGGCCTATGCGATCCACACGGAAATTGGAAACCATGCCACGGGCGCCAAGGTCAATGGCAAGATCGTTCCGTTGGATTATCAAATTAAAAACGGCGACATTGTCGATATTTTAACGTCGGCGAACTCTGCCGGCCCAAGTAATGACTGGTTGAAGCTCGTTCACACGAACCGCGCGCGCAACAAGATCCGGAAATTCTTCAAGAAGCGCGATTACATTCAAAATCGGGAAAAAGGTCAAGAAATCTTGCATAACGCGCTAGTTGAAGAGGGCTTTGATCCGCGCGCAGTTTTAACCGAAAAAAACATTCAGCGGGTACTTGATAAAAAGCAACTGCCATCGGTGGATGAGTTGTATGCCGGAATCGGCTTTGGTAACGTGCAACCGTTGGGAATCGTGAACCTGCTGACAAAGGATATTCGGCAACAGCGGGCGGATGAGCAACGTAAACAACAGGAAAAAGAGCTACTTGAAGATCACAAGCAAATTGAAAATCCGGCAAAGGAAGCTCCACGAAGCGGGAAGAATAATGACCACATTTTAATTGCCGGGATCGATAACATGATGGTGCGCCTTAGTCGGTGCTGCAACCCGATTCCGGGTGATCAAATCGTGGGTTACATTACAAAAGGGCGCGGAGTATCAATTCACCGCGTTGATTGTCCGAATGTTCAGGTTGAAAATGAAAATGGCAGCCGGTTGATCGATGTTTCATGGAACGGCTTGCCAAGTGAACATAAGTTATATGATGCAGAATTGAAGATTCAAGGCTATAATCGAACTGGATTATTAAGCGACATTTTGCAAATGGTCAATAATTCAACGAAGACGTTGAAGTCCGTCAACGGAAATGTTGACCATAATCAAATGATGGTGATCAGTATCGTGGTCGGCGTTCGCAATAAGGAACACCTGCAACGGCTGATCGATAACATCAAACGGGTACCGGACGTTTACCTGGTTGAACGTCCAATTCACTAAAGGAGATCATAAGATGAGAGTAGTTTTACAACGGGTTAAATCCGCAAGTGTAACGGTTGATGATCAGGTAATTGGCAAAGTCGGCAAGGGCTACATGCTGTTAGTCGGCTTTACCCACGATGATTCGATCGAAGATATCGACTACATTGCGCGCAAAGTTGCAAATGCTAGGTTGTTTGCCGATGAAAATGGTAAAATTAACCTGTCAATCAAACAGGTTCAAGGCGCAATTTTATCGGTATCGCAATTTACTTTGTATGCCTCAACCAAGAACGGCAACCGGCCAGGCTTTGGGGCAGCACAAAAGCCAGAATTGGCCAAGGAGAATTACCACTACTTCAATGAAAAACTCCGGTCATACGGCATTGAAGTTCAAACCGGTCAGTTTGGAGCCGACATGGACGTGGCATTGGTCAATGACGGGCCGATAACGATCATTTACGATTCGAACCAAAAATAAGCGGAAAGAGTGACGATAATGTATCAAGAATTTTTCTGGGATTTTGACGGGACGTTATACAACACGTATCCAGGCATGGTTGAAGCCTTTATGGATGTCTTTGAACAAAAAGGTGTCAAGCTTGATCAGGATGAAGTTTATCGGCATATGCGGCAAACTTCGTTAGGAAAGACGTTTGCATACTACCGGACTCAAAACAACCTTGAAGAAGAACCAGAAGCATTGCGTGAAGAATATAATCCAATTGAAGCCAAGCTTGAAGACAAGATGAGGCCGTTTGACGGGGTTCAAGAAGTGTTGGCCAAGGTCGTTGCGAACGGCGGGCACAACTACTTAATGACCCACCGGAACAAGAGTTCATTGGAAATGTTAGCCAAGTTTGACTTGAAGAAGTACTTCACGGATGCGGTCACAGCTGAAAAGAAGTTTCCGCGGAAACCAAATCCAGCTTCATTGAATTCATTAGTTGAAAAGTATGACCTTGATCCGCAAAACTGCGTCATGGTCGGTGACCGGGTGCTTGATATTGCGGCGGCTCACAACGCTAAGATGAGCGGGATTTTATTTGATCCGGATGATCTGATCATCGAACCAGCATCACCGGAACACCGCATTCAAGATATGCATGATATTTTGAATTGGATTAAATAGAAAAGTGTGACAAAACAGTAAAAACGAGTGTGGTGGAAGCAGAAAAGCGAACGAATCGCGTCAGCATAGATTCGGAGGTTTTCGAACTTCACTAGCTTCGCGTCGTAGCTCGTTTGTTTTGGAACCCGATTATGCAGATATAACGAAAGAGGATGTGACTAATCACATCCTCTTCTTTTTTAATTTGGATCATTTGCGATCAACGCGTTTTCATCTTTACCTTCAAAGTATAATTGCAAGCCCTTAACGACATCGTTTGTGACTTTATTTTCATAACTGCTGTCATCGATAAAGCTTAAATCACGGTCAGAATTGATATAGCCGCTTTCAAGCAAGACGGCTGGTTGGGTGTTATCCCGTAAAACTAAGAAGTTCCCGAAATCAACACCCCGGTTATCCAGGCCCATCGACGTCAGCTGACTATTGATGTCCTTGGCTAACCGGAATGAACCATTATCCTTATGGTAGTAGTACGTCGTGTATCCGCTCGCGCTGTTGTCCTGCGGTGATGAGTCAAAGTGGAAACTGATGAACGCATCGGCATGGACTTTTTCAGCCAGTTCAGGCCGTTTGCTTAAGCTGACGGTTTTGTCGCTGTCACGGGTCATGTAAACGCGCGCGCCGGCCTTTTTCAATTTTGACTGAAGTTGTTTGGCATAGCGCAGGGTGAACGTCTTTTCCTCTTTTTTGCCGTTCGTTGACAGGGCGCCGGAATCGGCACCACCGTGGCCGGCATCGATCACGATCGTGGCTTCAGAAAGGTTATTAACCGGATTGTGATACTTCGAATTGATCATCCAGGTTCCCATCCAACCGTACTGATCTTCATTGGTTTTAACGTAGACCCAGTTGTACTTGTGTTTCAATACTTTGACCCGGCTGCCCTTTGCCAAGTCACGGTCTTTATGCGCAAACACACTCGGTTGCTGGTAAAGCGCGGCATCTTCAGTTTCGATTGGCATCTGTTGCATATAGGTATATGTCCGGTAACCTAAAAAAAGCGCAACCCCAATTAAAAGAATCCAAAGAAAGCCGAACGTATCCTCAACTTTTAACTGATTGTTTTCTTTCATAAATCAAATCTCCAAAGATATTATCAAATACCATATTAGCAAAATATTTTGACTTAGTGCAACTAACCGCGGAATTTAAGAGTTTTGTAACAATCACGCTTGACTTTGTTAATTTTCCTTTGTAAACTTTAGGTAACGAAAAAGACCGGTGAGAAAGACCAGTAGTTGAATTTGCAATTTCAGAGAGTAGATGGTTGGTGTGAATTTACAGGTGCGATTTAACGAAGACACTTTTGAGGTGTACTGATGTACCGTGATGAGCGTTATTCTAAAGTAAGAAGTTAAGGTGGTACCGTGCACAGTGTGCGCCCTTGTCAGCAATGACAGGGGCGTTTTCTTTTTAATCGGAATTTGAATGGAAGGAATGAGTCTTTTGAAGTATCAAAAACCAAAGGGAACAGCTGATATTTTGGCAGATGAATCTGCAAAATGGCAATATGTTGAAGCCAAAGCACGTGAGTTATTCAAGAAGTACCGTTATCACGAAATGCGGACACCAACATTTGAAAACTTTGAAGTCTTTTCACGGACTTCAGGGGAAACGTCTGACATCGTAACGAAGGAAATGTACGATTTCCACGATAAGGGTGATCGGCATATTACGTTACGGCCGGAAGGAACCGCGGGCGTTGTGCGGTCATTTGTTGAAAACAAGTTATACGGACCAGAATATCAAAAGCCATATAAGGTTTACTACATGGGACCAATGTTCCGTTATGAACGGCCACAATCCGGACGGTTACGTGAATTCCACCAAATCGGGGTTGAAGCTTTCGGCGTTGATAACCCAACGCTTGACGTTGAAGTTATCGCAATGGCAATGGACTTATTGAATTCAGTTGGGGTTCACAGCTTGAAACTGGTGATCAATACTTTAGGTGATTTGGAAACACGGAAGAACTATCGCCAAGCATTGATCGACTACCTTGAACCATTTGAAGATCAATTATCAGAAGACTCAAAGGAACGGTTGCACAAGAATCCATTGCGGGTCCTTGACAGTAAGGATGAAAATGACCAAAAGATCGTTGAAAATGCACCATCGATCCTTGATTTCTTGACGGAAGATTCCCAAAAGCACTTTGATACGGTTAAACAATTGCTTGAAGACCTCGGCATTGAATACGAAGTCGATGCCAACATGGTGCGGGGATTGGACTACTACAACCACACGATCTTTGAAATCATGAGTGATTCAAAGGCCTTTGGCGGCAAGTGGACAACGGTTTGTGCCGGTGGCCGTTACAACGGGTTAGTTGAACAACTCGGTGGTCCTGCAACCCCTGGGATCGGCTTTGGTCTTGGGGTTGAACGGTTATTGCTTGTGTTGGATACTGAACAAGACAATTTGCCGTTGGATGATGAACTGGATGCTTACGTTGTCGGCATTGGTGGCGAAACAAACGTTAAGTCATTAGAAATCGTTCAAGCATTGCGCCATCAAGGATACACGGCTGATCGCGATTACCTTGACCGCAAGCCAAAGGGCCAATTTAAGACCGCAAGTCGCTTGAATGCCAAGTACACGATCACGATCGGTGAACGTGAATTACAAGAAAACAAGGCAAACGTGAAGAATATGGAAACCGGAAACGAAATCAGCGTTTCCCTTGACGATGTGATCAATGATTTTGCAAAAGTAATTAAGTAGCGGAGGAAGTTTATTTTGAGAAGAACGACATATGCAGGCCTCGTTGATGAAAAGTATTTAGGCCAAGAAGTTGTATTAAAAGGCTGGGTTCAAAAACGGCGGAACCTGGGAAACTTGATTTTTATTGATTTACGGGACCGGGAAGGCATTGTTCAATTAGTCTTCAGTCAAGAATTCGGCCCGGATGCATTGAAGATCGCCGACTCATTGAGAAGCGAATACGTTATCGAAGTTGTCGGCAAGGTTGTTGCGCGGGACGAAAATGCCATCAACCCGAACATGAAGACCGGAAAAGTTGAAGTTGAAGTCAGTGACGTCCACATTTTAAACAAGGCCAAATTAACGCCATTTGAAATCACTGACAACACCAACGCAACCGATGACATGCGGTTGAAGTACCGTTACCTTGATTTGCGCCGGCCAGAAATGCAAAAAGCATTGATGATCCGGAACCGCATCACCCAAACGGTCCACCGTTACCTTGATGAAAACCACTTCATCAACATTGAAACGCCATACTTGACACGGTCAACTCCTGAAGGGGCCCGGGATTACTTAGTTCCTTCACGGGTATATCCAGGACACTTTTACGCATTGCCGCAATCACCACAATTGTTCAAGCAATTGTTGATGGGCGCTGGCTTTGACCGTTACTACCAAATTGCACGGTGCTTCCGGGATGAAGACTTACGGGGTGACCGGCAACCAGAATTTACCCAAATCGATATTGAAACGTCATTCATGGATCAAGACGAAATCATGGAAATGACGGAAGGATTATTGAAAGCCGTAATGAAGGATACGCTTGGAATTGATATTCAAACCCCAATCAAGCACATTACATGGGACGAAGCCATGGATCGTTACGGTTCTGACAAACCAGATATCCGCTTCGGCATGGAATTGAAAGACATGTCAGCTGCTGTGAAGGGTGCCGGCTTTAAGGTCTTTGATTCAACCCTTGAAGATGGCGGCCAAGTTAAGGCAATTGCCGTTCCTGGTGGCGCTGATGCTTACTCACGGAAACAAATCGATGCTAAACAAGAATACATCAAGCGTTTTGGTGCGAAGGGCTTAGCATGGATGAAGGTTACTGACGATGGTTTGCAAGGACCAATCGCCAAATTCTTCAAGGATCGCCGTGACCAAATCCTTGAAGCTGCTGAAGCTAAACCAGGTGACTTATTGCTCTTCGTTGCTTCAACCCGCAAAGTCGTTGCTGATTCATTAGGCTACTTGCGGAAGGAAATTGCCAAGGAACAAGGCATGATCAACGAAGATGAATTTGCATTTATCTGGGTCGTTGACTGGCCACTGTTCGAATACAGCGAAGAATTCCAACAATACATCGCTGCTCACCACCCATTCACAATGCCAAATGAAGAAGACCTTGAATTATTGAAGACGGATCCGCACAAGTGCCACGCTCAAAGTTACGACATCGTCTTGAACGGTTACGAACTTGGCGGCGGTTCAATCCGGATCCACCAACGCGAAGTTCAAGAAGACATGTTCAAAGCCCTTGGATTCACCAAGGAACGCGCCGAAGAACAATTCGGCTGGTTTATGGATGCGTTGGACTACGGCTTCCCACCACATGGCGGTCTTGCTTTAGGATTAGACCGGTTCGCAATGTTGCTTGCTAAGAAGGACAACATTCGTGAAGTTATTGCCTTCCCGAAGAACTCAAAGGCAACCGAACCATTGACTCACGCTCCAAGCGAAGTTGCACCGCAACAGCTTGAAGACTTACACATCGAAGTTGCAGATGAGGGCAAGGAAGATAGTGAAGAATAGTTAATAACTGAATAGATAGGGAACACTCCCGCCGGAATGGTTGGGGGTGTTTTTTTTATTGTTATAGTGTAAAGTAGTATTGATTGATTTGTTACGGGAGAGGATATAGTGACAATTAATAATGCCGACCAATTAATAATTCTAGGAAATGGCTTTGACTTGCATTGTGGACTTAAAACTAGTTTTAAGGATTATTTCACATTCAAGAAAAAAGAAATTTTAAGAAAACTTATAAGTATAGGAAAGAAACAGTTAGAAGATTTAGATAGTGAAGAGTTAGATAATTTATATGATAAAAGTACTTTAAATAAATTAAATTATAATTTACATTATGCAAATGATGAGATTATTAATAGTGACTTCATTAGTAGTGATTTTGGAATAAAAGAAAAATTTGAAGAATTAAAAAAATTGGATTTCTCTTTTTTATCATTTTGGGATGTATATTTTATCAATTTAAGAGATAAAAAAGAAAATTGGGCAGATGTTGAACTTAATATAGCAGAGTATTTGAAAAATGATGTAAATAAAAGTTTCTCATATATTGAAGAATTAGATGGGAATACTCCTTTGAGTGAAGTTTACAATATTAGTGATAAGGCTGAAATAAATGATATTCTGGTATATTTTATGTTGTTAACAAATGACATGGAAAAAATTAGAGGATTGAATTTAAAAAATTTCTATGTTATTTAAAAGATCAGCTAATTGATTTTGAAAAAAATATTAATGACTATATTCTTTCTTTATTTATAGATGACAATCCGAATAGTACTTATTCCTATGATGGACCATTTATTGAACAATTAAGTTTTATAGATAATTTTAAAGAAACGATAAACAGAATGATTAAAGATAACTCATCAGATGAGAGATATTGCATTTTGTCGTTCAATTATACATTTTTCCCCAGTGAAAGATTAGAGCAGAAAGACGATCTTAAGGAAATGTATTTAGTAAGGTATATTGAAGATTTACCCAATTGTACTTTTTATAGGAACATTCACGGAAAATTAGGTAAACAAAATTCTAATGTAATTATCGGAATTGATGAGAAAGACATTGAACCACAAGATGAGTTATATAGATTTGCTAAGACTTATCAACTATTCGAATTTGACAATAGTGGAAATGAAAAAAATTTAGAATTACCAATTGGTGTAAAGAAGATAAAGTTTTTTGGCCATTCTTTAGCCGAAGCAGATTATTCATATTTCCAATCAATATTTGATTTTTATGATATTTACAATACTAATGTGCAGTTAGTTTTCTATTATGTAAATTATAAAAATAGTGATGGAGAAGAAGTTGACGGGAAAAATGAGCTTTTTCTTCGAGTAATAAATCTAATGAAAGAATATGGTGAAACTTTGGATAATAAAGACCATGGTAAAAATCTTTTGCATAAGTTGAAATTAGAAAATAGAATAATTTTGAAGAATTTGGATGATTAAAAATAATTTAGGAGGAGTTTCAATGAGTACATTTAATGAGTTAGTTAATCAAATTGATAAAAATATAACCAATCAAAGAGATCGAGGAACTGCGTTTGAAAAGTTAGCAGTTGCTTATTTAAAAAATGAACCAGCATATAAAAACAAATATAGTGATGTCTGGATGTTAAATGAAGTACCGGAGAAATATGGAATTTCTAAACAAGATAATGGTGTTGATATTGTTGCAAAAGATCGTGTTACAGGGAACCTAACCGCTGTTCAAGCTAAGTATTATAAGGGAAAAGTTGGGAAAGATAGGATAAATTCTTTTATCGCTGAAAGTGGGAAAGACTATTACACTGATGGAATAATTATCTCATCAACTGATGATTGGAATAAAAATGCTAAAAAGGCAACAGAAGAACTATCTAAAGAAATTTCTATTATTGGACTATCACAATTACAGAATGCCAACTTTGATTGGCAACTTTTTGATTTTAATTCTTATGATAATAATTTAAATCGAAAACCAAAAAAATTAAGAGACTATCAAAAAGAAGCCGTTAAAAATTCATTGGAGTACTTCAGTAAGAATTCACGTGGGAAACTTATTATGGCTCCAGGAACAGGTAAAACTTTTACAAGTCTAAAAATTGCTGAAGCTTTAATGGCGAAGTCGGATAAAAATGTTTTTAATGTATTATATCTTGTTCCAAGTATCCAATTACTGTCTCAAACCTTATTTAATTGGAATTCTGATAAGTCAAATGACATTTCTATGGTTTCGTTTTCAGTTGTTTCTGATAAAAAAGCAACAAAAAAGAAAAATGGTAAGGACGATTTAAGTGCTAAAGATGTTGGTTTCCCTGCAACTACTAATGTTGATAAACTTATGGCCAATTATGAAAGTATTCAGTCAAATTCTAAAAAGACAATGATAGTTGTTTTTTCAACTTACCAATCAATTGATGTTATTTCGAAAGCACAAAAACAAGGTTATCCAGAATTTGATTTAATTATTTCTGATGAAGCTCATCGAACAACTGGGGCAAGCCAAATGGGAGATGCTAGCGTATTTACTAAAGTTCATGACAATAACTTTGTAAAGGGAAAATTACGGCTTTATCAAACAGCTACGCCAAAAGTTTATGGACCTGAGGCTAAGAAAAAAGCTGATGATAACAGTATGGTTATCTCATCGATGGATGATGAATCTAAATACGGTAGTGAAATTTTTAGATTAGGTTTTGGTGATGCGGTTTCACGGGGATATTTAACAGACTATAAAGTATCAGTCCTTGCGGTTAGTGAAAGCTATGTTAATAAGAATATGCAAAAAGTAATGTCTTCAGATACTAATGAATTAAATACAAGTGATATTGGAAAAATCATTGGTGTCTGGAATGCAATGGTAAAACGAAATGGAATTAGTGGAGAAATAACGGGTGCTCCTATGAAACGAGCAATTGCCTTCACTGACACTATTAATCATTCAAAACAAATTGCTGATGAATTTAATTATGTAATCAATGATTATCTTGGGGCACAGGCAGAAGATAGTTTTTCAGTTGATGTTCATCACGTTGATGGTGGTTTGAATGCACTTCAAAAGAAAGCTCAACTTGATTGGCTAGCTAGTGATATTGCAGATAATGAGGCACGAGTGTTATCAAATGTTAGATTTTTAACGGAAGGTATTGATGTTCCTAATTTAGATGCTGTTATTTTCTTATCACCTAAGAAATCACAAGTAGACATTGTTCAGGCTGTTGGACGGATTATGCGTAGGTTTGAAGGAAAAGAATATGGATATATTATCCTTCCTGTTGTTATTGATACTAATTCGGATCCAGCAGATGTACTTGATAACAACGAAAAGTATAAAGAGGTTTGGCAAGTCTTAAATGCCTTAAGATCAACAGATGAGCGCTTTGAGGCTGAAATTAACAAACTTGAGCTTAATAAGAAAAAGAGTGGTCGAATTAGTATTATTGGAACTAATTCATCTCCAAATGAAGCCATTACTGAACAAAAGGGTAAAGATATTGAAAATGGAGAAGGAAAGCAACCAGTTCAACTTGAAATGAATTTAGAAGAAATGTCTGGCTTGGAACAGGCTTTCTACGGACGAATTGTGAAGAAGGTTGGGGATCGTCGCTATTTGGAGGATTGGTCCAAAGATGTTGCTGAAATTGCTAAGCGACATATTACTAAAATAAATGATTTAATTGACAGTCAAGCGGGAGCCAAACAAGCATTTGATGTATTTTTGGCAAGTTTGCAACATAATATTAATTCATCAGTTAACAAAGATCAGGCTATTGAAATGGTAGCTCAGCATCTTATTACTCAGCCAATTTTTGAAGCATTATTTGAAGGTTATAGTTTTGTGAAAGATAATCCAGTATCTAGCGCATTGAATGGTGTTATTGAAAAATTTTCAAAATATGGTTTTGATAAAGAACAAAAAGAATTGATGCCGTTCTATGAATCTATAAAATCAAGAGCTTCAGGAATTGATAATGCAGAAGCTAAACAGAGAATCATTGTTACCCTTTATGATAAATTCTTTAGAACAGGATTTAAAAAGACAACGGAACAGTTAGGAATTGTATTTACCCCAGTTGAAGTCGTTGATTTCATTATTAAATCAGTTGACTATATTTTAAATAAAAACTTTGGTAAACGCTTATCAAGTAAAAATGTACACATTTTAGATCCGTTTACTGGAACAGGTACCTTTATAACGAGAACGCTTCAATATTTGAAAGAACAAATGGATAGAGGAGAAATTACTTTTGAAGATATTCAGCGTAAATATAATAATGAATTACATGCTAATGAAATTATTTTACTTAGTTATTACATTGCTTCAATAAATATTGAAACAGTTTTTGATGAAATAAATGGGCCAAATGAGGGCTATCAACCATTTGAAGGAATTGTTTTAACTGACACTTTTGAAAGCAACGAGCGAAGTAATTCCTTTGAGGATGAATTATTGGAGAAAAATAATGAACGTTTGAAGAAACAGCAAGAGGACCCTATTACAGTAATTATTGGAAATCCTCCTTATTCTGCAAAACAAGACAATGAGGATAAGAATATAAAGAGATCTAAATACCCAAATTTGGATAAATCTTTAAAAAAAGAGTGGATTGATACGTCATCAGCAATCAATAAGAATAACTTACTGGATTCGTATATTAGAGCAATGAGATGGGCTGCAAATAGAATATCAAATAATGGAGTTATAAGTTTTATTACGAATAATTCATATATTGATGGTGCAGCAATGGATGGAATGAGGAAGAGTCTATTAAATGAATTTTCTGATATTTATGTTGTCAATTTGAAAGGAAAAATTAGAGGACAATCAAAAAAACAGATTTTAAAAGAAGGGGAAAATATTTTTGACATCATGACAGGTGTGGCAATAATTTTACTAGTTAAAAATAGTAATAAGTCTGGTAGAGGAAAATTACATTATTTTGACATTGGTAATGGGTTGACGAAAAAAGAAAAACTCGACAAATTAGTAGAATTGGAAAGTATTAAAAATGTTGAAGATATTGCAGAAAATATTGTTCCTAATAAGAAAGGTGACTGGATAAATCAAAGAAATTCAGATTTTGAAACTCTTTTAGAATTAGGCAATAAAAGAAGTGGAGATGCTTTATTTATTGATTACACTGGGGGAGTAAAAACGGGAAGAGATGCTTGGTCTTGGAATTTTTCAAAAAAAACAATTGAGTCAAGTATAAATAATCTTATAAATTATTATAATGACAATTTAGGAGATGTTAGAGTTTATGATGAAAATGTTGAAGATATTTCTTGGACATCATCTTTGAAGAAAAAATTTGAAAAAAAGGAAAAATTAATCTTTAAAAATGACAGAATTTATGTAGGAATGTATCGTCCTTTTGTAAAAAAGTATGTATACTATTCAAAAGAACTAGTAGATAGACAATACCAGCTTCCTAAAGTATTACCATTTCCTGATAGTAATAATTTGATGATTTCGATGTCTAATAAGACAGGTGGAAGAGATTTTTCTTTGATGGTAACAAATGTATTACCTGACGTTAATATGTTTGTAGGAGGATCCCAAAATTTACCTAAATACTTATATGATAATTTTGGAAGATATTCATCAATTAATAAGACCAAATTAAAAAAATTAAATGATTTAAACGAAAAGGAGTTGTTTCCATATATTTATGGTGTATTAAATTCTAAAGAATATAGAGATTTGTACGCGTTAGATTTAGCAAAAGATTTTCCACGTATTCCGAACGTAAAAAATAAGAAATATTTTATTGATGTAGGTAAAAAACTAATAGACTTACATCTTAATTACGAAGAAGTCCCAGTATTTAAGAATGTTTTTATTGAAGTTAAAGATAATCCAAGTTATAAGGTAAAAAAGATGAAGTTTGCTAAAATTAGGAACACTAAAACCGGTAAACTTGAAAATGATCACTCTACGATAATTTTTAATACCGATATAACAATCAAAAATATTCCTGAAAAGGCTTATGAATATGTAGTTAATGGGCGTTCGGCTATTGAATGGATTATGGATCAGTACCAAATTAAGAAAGATAGCAAGTCTGGAATAATTGATGATCCAAATAATTTTAGTGATGATTCAAAATATATTTTTAACCTTTTATTGAGAATTATTAATGTTTCAGTCCAGACTGTTGACTTAATCAATAGCCTACCAAAATTAGAAATAATTGACTAAAGAGTACTAATTTTTAATTTTTTATTGAAAAGAAGCACTAATTATTTTGTACAGTTAGTGTTTCTTTTTGTTTATAATACAATCATAATTAAGGTAAAATTTAGTATTTGTTTTGTCAGTGTTGTAATTTATTTACTTAGTTTTGGATTATTAAATAACAAAAATCAAAACCTTTTTTGAGAGGAGAATTGTAATGTCAAATAAAAATGTAAAAGGTACTTATTTTTATGGCTTTAATACGCCTAAATATAAACAAGAAAACGAAAAATATTATAAAGATGACACGGAACTAGTTCAAGATTCAGGTCAAGAGTTCACTTCTCAAATGTTTAAGGATACAGTAAAAGTTGAGATTCAAAATTTACTTAATAAACCATATGAAAACATAGTAGTTTTAGCAGGAGCTGGAGCGTCAATTTGTGAAAATGGAAACAAAGGTAAAACAGTTTCACAGTTATATGACGATATTAAAGAACTGTTAGAGAATGATAAAGACCTATATACTTTTGATGATTTAAAAAATAGAACAATAATTGATAAAGATGATGAAAATTTAGAAAATATTTTATCTGTGCTAATTAAAGCTATTAGTCTTTTTAAAAGGATAAAAAGTAATGAATTTTCAAAGTTTATTGATGTGAATAAATTGGATCAAACAGTAGAAAAAATAAAACAACGCATTTATCAAGCAACCAGTGAATACGGGTTTGATAGCAATTGTAATCATGATCTCTTGATAAAGAAATTATCAAGGCTTCTCCCTAGTAATTCACGTTTGAATATTGTAACGACAAATTATGATCGATTATTTGAAGAAGCGGCTTCCAGCCTTGGATTTTGGGTTTTTGATGGTTTTTCTTTTTCAAATCCTCCAATTTTTGATGCAGACATTTTTGATTGGAAATTAGTGAAAGAAATTCCAAATAGTAAGACTCAAGAATTGAAATATCGATCAAACATGATTAATTTGTTAAAAATACACGGTTCTGTAGACTGGGAAAGGGACGAAAAAGGACAACTAATCAAAATTTTAACTTATAAACAAAAAGATGTTATAAGTCCAGTAATGATTTTTCCAAGTTCAGAAAAATATATGCAAAGTTATCAAGAACCATATTTTTCGTTGATGACAAAGTTTCAAGAGTTATTGAGAAAGCCAAATACCCTTTTTATGACAATCGGTTTTAGCTTTGCAGATAATCATATTTTTGAGATGATTTTACAAAGCATCAAACATAATAATAGTTTATCAACGTTAATTACTGATTATACTTTGGATGATGATAAAAATCCTAATTGGGAAAAATTATCAGAAAAATCAGAGGTGTATGATATTCACTTTTTAAAAGGTGCATTAAATAACGACTTATTAGATTATTTATAGGTAGGTAATTAATTATGAAAATTGATGAGCTTTTTAAAGATTCAGAAGATAGCAATGTTAAAGAGAATTACTATATAGGGAGAGTTACTCAAATTTTTTCTGATAGTATTTATATCCAGTTTGAGAATTTAAATACATCTTCGTCAAGAATTTTTTTAGGAGATTATTTACGTCCAGGGAAAGTTGGAGAATACGTTGTTATTGATGATTTTCCATGCCCATTGATTGGAAAAATAGAACAAATTAAACTAAAAGATAGTGATAATGTGCATCAATCGTTAAAAAATGCAGATGATGAGACTATTTATCCAACAGGTAAAATTCAAATTATTGGCACAGTTAACATTATTGATGATGAAGTTAAAGTAGAATTTGATGGTTTCAAAGTCCCAGAATTAGCGCAAAAGGTTTATGTTTGTTCAAATAAGATTGTTAAAGCAATTGATGCTACACTTTACAGAAAAAAACCAAAAGAAAATGATAGTATTTCATTTTGTAATTTTCATGATGGTGATAAATTTCAAATTGCTGTTGATGATTTATATCAACAACACTTAATGATTGTTGGGAGTACCAATAGTGGTAAATCAACGTCAGCATTATCAATTATAGATAAATCATTAAAAAGAGGTGTTAAGTATCTTATTTTAGATCCAACTGGAGAATATTCAGAAAGCTTTAATCTCTGTGAAAATATTGATAAATATACATTAGGGGAAGATTTGCATGTGGAAAATGGTTATATTCGAATAACACAATGGTGCGATATGATAGGAACAAATAAAGAAGCACAACCAGCGGAATTAAATAAGGCTATAGAATGGTTAAAGTTACAGCATCAAGAGGGAAAAAACGAGGCATATAAGTACATTAATAAAGGAATTTCAGACATAAAAAAGAGAAATCTTAAAAATAAGAGTGAAAATTTTGATATTTCTCTATTGAGTAGTCAAATATTTGAACAATCAGTAAGTATTGGTAGGTATAGTAAAGTTTATGAATATAACTCATTCAAACAAGGGCCTAATGAATATTTAATAGATAAAATAAACTTGCTAATTAGTGATAATGAATTTATGAAAATTTTTAATTTTACTGGTAATGAAATTGAAAGTAAGTCTTTACAATCTGTATTGAAAGAGTTTTATTTTAATGAAAATTCTCTATATATTAATTGTTCAAAAATCAATAATATTAGCGTAATGTCAGTATTCATTTCAATTTTAATTGATATAGTATTTTCAAATAGCTTAGAATTTGAAGAAAGGAAACCATTTGTGTTTTACCTTGATGAAGCTCATCGGTATATGAGAAATGAGGTTTCAAAAGAAGCTTTAATAAGAATCGCACGTGAAGGGCGTAAATATGGGATATTTATGAATTTGACAACGCAAAGTCCTAATGATGTTCCAGATATTTTATTAAGTCAAATTGGGACATTTATTATTCACCGACTATCTCATAATTCAGACATTCAAACAATGTTAGGGTTTACTAAAGAAAATGTAGGATTACAATATCTAAAACAAGGAGAAGCAATTTTAACAAGTGTTCATTTAACTCAGGATGTTAAGATTGATGTAAATAAAAGTAAACTTACGCATAAAAATAGTACACCGAGTCTATTAAATAAGTAATATTGAAATTAGGAAGAGGAGTCAAACAAAGTAATTGTTGGCTTCTTTTTAATTTCTATAAATACAGTTATAATTAACCTAAAATTTTCAATTTCTATAAACATAATTATAATTAAACGGATTTTTCAATTTTTTATAAACGTAATTATAATTTTTTTGTTTTAACTTCATATTGAAACCGCCTCCATTACATCATAAAATTAAATTGCAAAGGAGGCATTTTTTATGAATAAAATTTTAGTAATCAACTGTGGGAGTTCGAGTTTAAAGTTCAAACTTTTTGATGACCGAGGGGAAGCGGTTATTGTGCAAGGGTTAGTTGAACGGATTAGCCAGCAAGAATCACCAATTAAGATCAAGTATGGGGAGCAGGTTGCGAAGTTTATCGTTGCTATTCCTAATCATACGACTGCGTTGCAATTTATTTTCAATCAACTAATTAAGCTAGGAATTATTTCAAATTTAGATGAGATTCAGGCTGTCGGACATCGCGTGGTTGCAGGGGGCGAATACTTTGATCGGTCGGTTGTAATCACTGAAGATGTGATGAATAAGATCGATGAGTTATCCGAACTAGCACCGTTGCACAATCCAGCAAATTTAACTGGAATTAAAATTTGCAAAAAGCTGTTGCCGCATGCAATGGGCGTGGCAGCGTTTGATACGTCATTTCATCATACCGTGCCGGAAAAGAATTTTATGTATAGTGTTCCGTACGAATGGTATTCGAAATATCATGTTCGCCGATATGGAGCGCACGGAATCAGTCACCAATACATTGCAATGCAGACCGCAGCGATGATGAATAAGCCGCTTGATGAATTAACGATGATTTCATGTCATTTAGGAGCTGGTTCGTCAATTTGCGCAATCAAAAATGGAAAATCATATGATATTTCAATGGGCTTCACACCGCTTTCAGGAGTGCAGATGGCAACCCGGTCGGGCGATGTTGATGTTTCACTTGTTTCATACATCATGAAGAAGTTACATATTAATAATATTGATGAAATGATCTACATCTTGAATAAAAAATCTGGATTCAAGGGCGTTTCAGGTATTTCGGCTGACATGCGCGATGTTGAACAGGCCGCAGCAGATGGCAATCAACGGGCGCGGTTGGCAATTGAACTGTATGTCAACAGTGTGATTCGATATATTGGACAATATATTGCCGAATTGCAAGGCGTTGATGCCATTACTTTTACTGCTGGAATTGGTGAAAATGCGATTGAAATTCGCGAACGGATTTTGGAGCATTTCAACTATCTAGGATTAACGGTTGATCATGAACGGAATGATGTTCGGGGCGAAAAACGGTTAATTTCCGGTGATAATTCAAGTATTCAGGTGTTTGTAATTCCAACTGACGAAGAGCGGATGATTGCGATGGATGTTCGCCGGCTATTGCAAAAGATTCAGTAATGAATTATTATTTAAAATAATTTAGAGATGGGAGAGAAAAAGATGAATTCACGGTTACATGACTACGTTAAAAAGCATTACGAAAATGGTGATTATGGGAATTACTATGATGGCGAATATGAATATCATTACGAGAATTCCACTCGCGATGTGCGGGATGATTATGAACTAGGATTTCAAAAAGGAAAAGCAGACCGATTTAATCATTTTCACTTCTTTCCGTTAAAATTGTTTAAAAAACTCAATCAATTATTTCATGGAAAGTTACATGAAATAATTGATTATGTTGAAGGTTATCGGGCAGCATTTCGGCGTTGAGTGTGAAAAGCATTAACTGCATTATGCGGTTGATGCTTTTTTAATTAACGATATTAATTTAATATATGGTTTTATCATATGTGATGATAAAGAAAGTAACTGGAAAGAGTATTTTTGGATGTTTTAGTGTGATAAACTGTTAGAGAATTAAAGCGTAAAAACCAGAATAAAGATTTATACATCAGAAAGAAGAAAAAAGATGAAAGATTTTGCTGAAATGAAACGTAAAGAACAAGAAGCTTTTTTGATGTCTCCAATTTTAAATGAATTAAAAAAATTAGGTGGTCAAGCTACGACCAAAGAGCTTCGCAAAGCAGTTGTAATGAATACCGAAGAAATTCCTGAAAACATTTTATCTGAAACTAAAATGTCTAGTAAAGGGAATTCATACAACCCGTTTAATTATTCATTTAATTTTTCTTTAGCAAATTTAGAAATGGCGGATTTCGTAAAACGGCCTAATCGAGGAGTAATTGAATTGACTGAAAAAGGCAGAAATTTCGAGCAAAATTCACAAATTTTAGCAAGTGAGGTTTATAAAATTTCATTGCCTGAATGGAAAAAACGTAGTGAACGGAATAAAAGAAAGAATCGCCAATTAGAAGATGCAAATGAAAATCAAGCGGAGGAAACTTTAGAAGATAGTTGGCGTTCAGAATTACTGAATGCTTTAACAAATCTTTCACCTACAAAGTTTGAATTTTTCTGTAGAGCATTAATGCGCAAGATGAATATCGAAGTCGATGAAGAGGTTGGTGTTGTTTCTGTTGGTGATGGTGGAATTGATGGATATGGCTATTTAACGACGGATGATTTTCGTACTGCCCGTGTTGCAATTCAAGCTAAGAAATGGAATCCATTTAATCTAGTTTCTTCTCCTGAAATTGATAAATTCAGGGGTGCAATGGACAAGTTTCGAGCAGATTACGGAATTTTTATTACAACCTCATCATTTACAAGAGAAGCGAAGAAAGCATCAAGAACAGGAACATCTGTAATTACGTTAATTGATAGTGATCATTTAATTGACTTGATTGCAAAGTATAAGTTATTTGTAGAACCGGTAACAGTTTATCAATTAAGTGATTTTTTTAATGAAAGGGATTAATTTTATTGAATTGCTTATAAGGAGTAACCAAATGAATCAAATCCCAACACCTAAAATCAGTGAAATCTTGAGAGAAGAGTTTATGATTCCATTTAATTTGTCAGCTTATGCGCTTGCAAAGGCAATCCATGTTCCGGTATCACGAATTCAAGATATTCTTAACGATCATCGAAAGATAACTGTCGATACGTCAATTCGATTAGCAAAGTTTTTCGGTGTATCAGACAAATATTTTTTGAATTTGCAAAATGATATTGATATTTGGAATGCAGAAACTGAGAATTCGCAAGATTATGAAGAGATTGAATTGATTCAATAAAAATTGGAAGGTGTGACAAAACGTTAAAAACGAGCGTGGTGGAAGCAGAAAAACGAACGAATCGCGCAGTAAAGATTCGGAGATTTTCGAACTTCCCTAGCTTCGCGTCGCAGCTCGTTTGTTTTGGAACCCGACTATGCGGATATAGCAAAAAGATTGTGACATAAGTCGCAATCTTTTTTTGATATCCATGCTATAATATCCGCAAAAGGAAATCACAAACTTTTCGGAGGAATATTATGGCAACCCAAGAACAAATTCAAGCAATTATGAAAATCAGAAGAAAATGGCAAGCGGAAGATGATCAGAGGGATAATGATCTTCCAAGGGTTTTTGACGGTGTTGAACGCACCAATGACCTTCAATATGGCGATGATCCGCAATGGAATCTACTCGATGTTTACCGTCCGCAAAAACGAAACGGAAAATTACCGGTCATTATTTTGATTCATGGAGGTAATTGGTGTTATGGATCAAAGGAAACGTATCAATATTACGGAATGCGGCTTGCTCAACGTGGTTTTGCAGTTGTGAATGCAAGTTATCGCCTTGCGCCCGACGTTGTTTTTCCAGGTGAATTAGATGATGTTGACCGGTTTATTCATTGGACGGTTGCGCATGCAAATGAATTTGATTTTGATTTAGAAAATGCCGTCTTATCAGGAGATAGCGCTGGCGGCCAAATGGCTTTACAGTATTTAACAACGTGGGCAAATCCGACGTACCGGAAGTTATTTGGTTATTCGCGGCCGGCAATTACTTTTCGGGCAGGTATTTTGAATTGTGCGCCGTACTTTATGCTGACTCAAAAGTTATGGCCGGCAACCCAAGCTTACTTTCCAAAGAAAGTGCTGACCGAAAAGAAAACGATGATGGCAACCGAAGAAAGTTTCACGGATGCATTGCCGCCGTTGTACATTGCGACGGCAAATCAAGATTTTTTGCGGGATGATTCGATGAAATTTGCCGGCTTTTTGATGGCGCATCATCATCCGCATGTTGCGAAGGTCTATGGTGATGATCAGCATCCGCGGCAGCATGACTTCATGATCAGTCAGAAAGATAAACTTGCTGAGCAAGTGCTCGATGATGAAATCCAGTTTATTCAAAAGAATCTTAAATAAAAAATTACGGAATTGTGACTTTTATCACAATTCTTTTTTATTCCTTTACAGGCGCTTTTAAACATTGATAAAATTAGGAATGAATGTATATAATGATAGGAAATATCATTGATAAGAGAAAAGTGGGTAAAGAAAAATATGAATGAACTTCAGAAAATGTGGAAGAAACACATTTACTTATCACGGGCGTCAGCAGCGTTGATTTACGGGTTGTTGGTGTCAGTTGCGATGAACTTTTTCTGGGATCCCGGCCATATTTATTCATCGGGAATCACTGGGCTAGCTCAGCTCCTGAATTCATTATTTAAGCACACGCCGGTTCCGATTACAACCGGAACGTGGATTTTTTTGCTGAACTTGCCGTTAATTGTGTTGGCATGGAAACAGATTGGCCACCGTTTTACCGTTTTCACGGTTATCGCGGTTGTGTGCTCAAGTGTAATGATTAAGCTGCTTCATCCGACCGTATTAACCAAAGATCCGTTGATCTGTGCGATCTTCGGGGCAATTCTTAATGGGTACGGAACCGGGTATGCATTGAAGAGCGGAATCTCAACTGGTGGGCTGGATATTATCAGCTTGACGGTTCGGAAGTTAACTGGGAAGTCAGTCGGAACCGTTAATATTATCTTCAACACGTTTATTGTTTTGGCCGCTGGATTAGTTTATGGCTGGCCGTACGCCTTCTACTCAGCAATCGGGTTGTTTATTAATGCCCAAGTAATGGATGCCGTTTATACGCGGCAACAAAAGATGCAGGTCATGATCGTAACTACCAAGCCGAACAGCGTTGTTGACTGTATTCAAAGCCACTTACGGCGTGGAATTACCATTGTACACGGAGCTGAAGGGGCTTACCGGCATGATGCGAAGACGATCCTCTTTACGATTATTTCGCGGTATGAAATTCCGGATTTGCATGAAGCCCTCAGGGAATCTGATCCGAAGGCGTTTGTAAGTATTACCGAAAATGTTCACACGATTGGTCACTTCTATGAACCGGAGCCGTAAGTTGGGTGAGGGATTGGTTTGAAAAAAGTAATTTACATTTGGCTCGTTAAACTGGTTTCACGATGGAAGCGGGTGAAAGATCCGCAAGCCATTGTATACCTGATGAGTTTTGCGGGAAATGAACATTTGATCAAGGCATTTGCCGATTTAGCCAAGCAGTTGGGAAGAAATTTTACGGTTTTATATTTGCCGCAATGCAAAGCAGCGGCAGCGAAACTTGCGGCTGAAGGAATTCAAACTATCGAGTTTACGGACGGGTTTGACTTTGTCTTTCATAAGCTGCAGCTGGTGATGCAAGCACGGTTACTGTTGTGCGATAACTACTATGCCTTTTTAAGCGGATGTGCTTTTGATCACCAACAAACCCATGTCGTTCAACTTTGGCATGCAAACGGAGCAATCAAGACGTTTGGGTGGGAAGAATTAACCACGGCCCAACGTTCAACAGCAGATAAGCGCCGTTTCCAAAAAGTTTACGATCAGTTTGATGAATATTTGGTCGGATCAAAGAAGATGGCGCAGGTATTTGCACAAAGTTACCATGTCCCGCAAACCCGAATGAATGTGATTGGTTATCCTCGGACAGATGAGCTGTTTGATAAAAATTGGCAAATGCAAGTTTCTAAAAATATTAAACGAAAACATCCTGATATCGTAAGCAAAGAGATTATTTTGTATACACCAACTTACAGGGAGAATGAAGTTGGCAAACCGGTAATGAACCTTCCTGAAGATTTTGGCCAATTTGTCAATCGATTATCCGGGAATCAACGACTGATTATTAAACTCCATCCGCACGTTAAAGCGGCTGAAAAGCAATTCAAACAACAGTTGGATTCAGATAAGGTCATTTGGGTCGATGATTTTAGTACTAATGACTTATTGCTGGTCGCTGACCGGTTGATCACGGATTATTCATCGGTCATCTTTGATTATTCTTTGTTACCAAACGCAAAGCAGATCCTGTTTTACTGCTATGACTATGATCAATATGCTCAACGGGTCGGGATTCAAGCCGATTTTAAGTCTTGGATTCCCGGCAAGATGGTGACGACTACGGCGGATTTGATTAAGAAAGTGCAACAACCGTTGGAAGCAACTGATTTTACGCAGTTTAACCAATTATGGAATACGGCCAATGATGGCCATGCAACTGAGCGGGTTTTACAGACTGAACTGAAATACATTCAAAAATAATTTTAAAGAAGGAGATCTCCAAAATGCGGAAGCGAATTACAGTTCTGGGATTTTTTAGTGAAGATATTGGATTAACGTGTTTTTTCAAAACGAATTACCGGGCATTATTAGCTGACGGGTATGAATTTAATATTATTAATATCGCAAACTATCGCCCAGCACGGGAATTGAAACATTTTGGAAACTATTACGAAGTTCCATTTTACTTTACCGATATTAAGGATAAGCACTTTTTACGGAAACGGCGGGCATTTAATCACCAGCTTCATCAGGTTTACCGCGAATGCTTGTTAAATAGTGATGTAATCCACTTGTATTTGAATATGCTATGTGATCCGGTTTCGATCGTTTATGCGCGCCGGTTGGGATTTGACCGGGTGATCGTCCACGCATACTCGAACCTTGAAGGAACGATGAACCTGACCAGTCGGCAGTTGCAAAAGGTTGGCAGGCGAATGGCGGAAGTTTACGGAACGGACTTTTTGGCAGTTACGCAAGGCGCAGCGGACTTTTTCTTCTCGTCACGCATTCAACGTAGTCCGCGCTTTAAGTTGCTTTCTGATGGGATTGCGGTGCGGAAACAACGGTATCATGAGGAACAGAACATCTATTATCGCAAACGGTATGATATTAATGAAAATGATTTTGTAATTGGAAACATCGGGCGGTTTATTGACGTTAAAAATCAATCATTTTTGATTGACAGCTTCAATTTGTTCCAAAAGATCAATCCGAATGCGAAGTTAGTTTTAATTGGCGATGGACCAAAACTTGAAGAAGTACGGCAAAAGGTTTACCAATTACATTTAGAAGGTCGCGTGATCTTTACCGGCTACCTTGAAAATACGGAAGAAGTTCAAAATATTTTCGATGTTTTTGCTTATCCGGCTGAATCGGGCGGATTATCATTAGCGTTATTACACAGCCTTGCCAATGGAGCGAAAGCGGTTGTTTCGCAACGGCAACCGGCCGAAGTGCAAACGTTGGGGGCAGTAACGGCACTTTCAATTGATAATCCGCAAAGTTGGGCGGATGAATTTCACTCATTGAGCTTAGAAACAAATAACCGGTTTGAACAAAGTTATAACACAATGAATGAATTGATCGAAAAGGGATATACGATCTCAACTTCGACGAAGGCTCTTCGAAAACTTTATGGCAAACCTCAATTGGAGGATGATTATTAAAGATGCGGGCAGCAGTTATTGGATATAATATTTTTGCGGTCGGCGGCACGACGCAAAGTAATTTGAATTTATTAACAACGTTAAACCAGCATTATACTTCAACAGTTTACTTTAATTATTTACCGTTTAATGCAACGGATACTCATCAATTAAAAAGACGGCATCACGGACTAGCGAAGACGCAGTTTGCATTGATCAAAGACCTGTTTGAACAGGAGAGCCAATCGGTGGGTCCATACGACGTCATTTGGATCACGCGGGAAGATCTTTTCCCGTTAAGTACGATTTTTCGGAATGCCAATCCGCAAGCATTGATCGTCGGCGAGGTTCACACGCCGTTAGCGCTTCTTGATGACAATCTTCCAGGATTAAATGATTTATCATGTGTCCGGGTTGCAACGCCATCGATCAAGGAAGCGTTTGAAGAGCGATACAATTTTAAACGCATTTATGTGCAAACGGTCGGCCTTGACCACTTAAAATGGGGTAAGATCGATGATCAATTAAGTCCAAACTTTGTAGTTCAAAGCCGGTTCTTTGAGAAGCAAAAAGACATTATGTACAGTTTACGGCTGATCAACGATTTGAAACAGCATGGAAAGACGAATTTTCATCTGTACATTCAAGGGACAGGCGCGGATGAATTTGATTATCGCAGCTACATTGACGGGAATCATTTACGTTCAATGGTTTCAATCAATCGGCCGCTTCCACGGCATTATACATACCTTTCAACGTCGAAGTTTGAAACCCTTGGATATTCAATTGCGGAAACGGTTGCGCAAGGTCATCAAGTGTTGGCCTATTTGGGTGATGATGATGTAATTTATGAAAACTTCAAGGATGTGCCGATGGTTCATTGGATCGAAAAGCATAGTCTGGCTGAGGATGCTGACAAAATGATCGCAATCAGTCAGCATGCGGTCACGACCGATGAGTTTGAACAGTCCCAAGCAGCATTAAAAACAATGGCCGCAGATTACTATTCAAGGTTTATTGACCGAACGCATCAGTTTGAAGACCTTGAATTTAATCTCCAACCGTTAACGGATAAGGATAAACTTCAAATTCAACAAACAATTGAAAATAAGTTAGGACCATTGAACCCTGGATTGACCCGGCGAATATATTACCGGATGATCAAAGCGCCGATTTTTAAGAAAATTTTTGGATTGCGCTTTTTCCAACGGGTGAAGAAAAAAGTTAAGTAAGAAAGAAGATTTTTATGACAAACTATGTGTTGACCTCTGATATTTATAAGGGCTATAAGCATGCCGGCCCAAAAGCCAAGGCGGATATTAACCAGTTTCTTGGTGAAGTTGGTTATCAAATTTTAGACTTGGATCTGCCGATCAAGCGAATTCAGAAATTGGGGTATCGGATCTTTAAACTGCCGCATTTATTTAAAAATAAGGATGCGGATAAGATTATTTTTCAGTATCCGATGTATACGGTTTTTCTGACAAAAGCGATCATTAAAGAGGTTCGGCGACAAACGAATGCTAAATTAATTTTTGTAATTCACGATTACGAAGCCATTCGGAAATATAAGGGCGACCAAAAATTCTTTAAGGATGAGGTGGCAATTTTTAATGCAGCTGATTGCCTCATTGTTCATAGTCAGGCAATGAAGGACAAGATGCGCCAAAACGGAGTGACAACGCCCATGGTAATCCTCGGGGCTTTCGACTATTACAATCCGCAAAAACTGGTTGAAAATCATGAATATCACCGGTCGATTTGTTTTGCCGGCAACCTTGAAAAGTCTTCTTTCCTTACCAAGTTAAAGTTACAACACAGTCATGCATATCTTTTTGGAATGGATCCGGCCCCGCAATATCCGTCAAATATCTCGTATGAGGGCCTTTACCAAGCGGAAGAATTGCCGAAATACTTAAAGGGTGATTTCGGATTGGTTTGGGATGGTACATCGCTTGACGGAAATGGCGGAATTTATGCGGATTACCAGCACTATAATGCGCCGCATAAGACATCTTTGTACCTGAGCTCTGGAATGCCAGTCATTGTTTGGAGCCAGGCGGCAATCAGTAAGTTTGTTCTCGATGAGCATGTCGGAATTGCGGTTGAAAGCCTTGAAAATCTTGACGAAACCCTGCAAAATATTAGTGCAGATGAATATTTTGAATTGCAAGCCAATGCGCAAAAACTAGCTGCAAAATTGCGAAATGGAATGATGATCAAGAATGCGATTCATCAAGCCGAAGAAATCATTGATCAGAATGGAGTGAAGACAAAATGAAACGGGTAATTACATACGGAACATTTGACTTGCTCCACTATGGTCATGTTAATTTACTGCGACGGGCTAAAGAATATGGTGATTATTTAATCGTTGGCCTTTCAACGGATGAATTTAATTGGAAATCAAAACATAAAAAAGCATATTTTGATTATGCGAAACGTAAGCAGCTGCTCGAAGCGATTCGCTATGTCGATTTGGTAATTCCAGAAGAAAGCTGGGAACAAAAGAAGACCGACATGAAGAAATATAAGATCGACACCTTCGTGATGGGTGATGATTGGAAAGGCAAGTTTGATTATCTGAAAGATGAAGGAGTTGACGTGGTTTACCTTCCACGGACTCCTGAAATTAGCACCACGCAAATTAAAACGGATTTAAACGAGAAAAGAGGAAAGTAAAATGCTGATTGGATCACATGTAAGTATGAGCGGAAAAAAGATGTTGCTGGGATCAGCTGAGGAAGCTTTCGGTTATGGCGAAAACACGTTTATGATCTATACGGGAGCGCCTCAAAATACGCGCCGCAAACCAATTGATGAAATGAATATTCCTGCAGGCCAAGCATATATCAAAGACCATGGAATGTCCCACATCGTCGTACATGCGCCATACATCATTAATTTGGGAAACACTAAGAAACCTGACAAATTTGCATTTGCCGTTGATTTTTTGCGGAAAGAAATTGAACGGGCTGATGCTCTCGGAGCAGATCAAATGACGTTGCATCCTGGCGCTCACGTCGGCGCCGGTGCGGAAGCTGCAATTGCGAATATTGCTAAAGGATTAAATGAAGTGCTGACTCCTGACCAGCATGTTCAAATTGCGATCGAAACAATGGCCGGTAAGGGAACTGAAGTTGGCCGGTCATTTGAAGAAATCGCGTCAATGATCGATCAGGTTCAACTGAATGAAAAGTTGTCAGTTACATTGGATACCTGCCATGCAAGTGATGCGGGTTATGCAATCAAAGACGATTTTGAAGGGGTCTTAAATGAATTTGACCATGTGATCGGCCTTGACCGGTTGAAAGTTATTCATTTAAATGATTCAAAGAATCCGCAGGGTAGTCACAAAGATCGCCACGCTAACATTGGATTTGGCGAGATTGGATTTGATGCATTGAGTAAAATCGCCCATTTTGAAGATTTAAAGGAAATTCCAAAGATTCTTGAAACTCCATTTATCGGGCCAGATAAAAATCACAAGTATGCCCCGTATGGATATGAAATTCGGATGCTTAAGGATAATCAGTTTGACCCTGAAATGCAAGATAAGGTTTTGGAGAATAAAGGAAAACTAGAAGATTAAGAAAAATCGGCTTCTCAGAAAGAGAGCCGATTTTTTTAGATGAACAAAACACCGCAGAAAAGAATTAAGTCAAGAATAACAGACCAAATCAGAATTTTCTTTGGATAAAATTTCCGGTAAAAAGTAATGTAAAAGTATGTTTTTCCGAAGTTGAAGAATTTTCCCATCCAGAAGTAAAGAAAATAGAGAATTTCAACTAAAATCAGAAATGCCAAAATGGTCGCTAAAATGTGATGCATCGTTTTCAAACTCCTCGTTAAATAATCATAGTTTTATCGTATCATATTTAATTGAAATCGAGGGTGAAAATCTTGAAATTCGTTGGGTTCGCCAGTGAGAGTATGGTATGATAACCGTAGTGTGAATACAAACATAAACCAGGTAATTGGAGGTCCAAAAATGAAGATCAATATTGACAAGTATATTGCTGAACAACCTGCATTGGAAGATATTAAAAATCAAAAACCAACTTTTTGGGTAAACCCATACAAAGTTGCGGAAGATGAGATTTGGAATCATGAAGAGCTTGGCTTAGCGGATATTGAAGCCGCTGAAGCCGATTTAGAACGTTATGCTCCAATGATTGCTAAACTTTTTCCGGAAACGGCAGCGACCGATGGAATTATTGAATCTAAGCTTGAAAAGTTGGATAAGATGCAAGCTGAAATTGAAAAAAATCATGAGTTTCATGGCCAGTTATACATGAAAATGGACTCTGATTTACCGGTTGTTGGTTCGATTAAAGCCCGTGGTGGCATTTATGAAGTTCTGAAGCATGCCGAAGACATTGCATTGCAAGAAGGTTTATTGAAGTCGAAGGAAGACGACTATACCAAATTAGTTACTCCGGAAGCCAAGAAGCTTTTCAGCCAATATAAAGTCCAAGTTGGTTCAACCGGAAACCTTGGAATTTCAATCGGGGTAACGGCTGCTGCACTTGGATTCGATGCGATCGTTCACATGAGCTATGATGCTAAGCAATGGAAGAAAGACTTGTTGCGTGAAAAAGGTGCAAAGGTCATTGAATATGATACGGACTTTAACATCGCCTTGAAGAAAGGCCGGGCTGAATCCGACGCTGATCCAAAGAGTTACTTCGTTGATGATGTGAAGTCACGCATTTTATTCTTAGGATATGCAACATCTGCTTTACGGGTAAAGAAGCAATTTGAAAAGCAAGGAATCAAAGTTGATAAGGATCATCCAGTCTTTGTATACAGTCCAGCTGGTGTGGGTGGCTCATCAGGCGGTACGTTATTTGGAATGAAGGCCGTCTTTGGTGAAGCTGCACGGGTCTTCCTTATTCAACCAACCCATTGTCCAAGTATTCCGTTGGGAATGGTAACTGGTTTGAATAATGATGTTTCGGTAATGGATATTGGTCTTGACGGCAAGACGGAAGCTGATGGATTGGCATGTCCAAGTCCATCAACGTTCTCTGGCGATTACATGAAACCAATGCTTGATGGCGAATTTACGGTTCGCGATGGCGCATTGTTTGATTATTTACGTGAACTTCATTCTTCAGAAGATATGATGATCGAGCCATCATCATGCGCAACGTTTGAAGGCCCAGTTAAATTATTTGAAAACAAATACGCCAAGCAATTTATGAAAGATAATGGATTGGATCAAATTCAAGACAATATTATTCATCTGGCATGGGCAACGGGCGGTTCAATGGTTCCAGATGAGATTAATCAACAAAACCTCAAAACATATTTAGATGACTAAAAATCAAACCTTTAAGTTAATCGAAAGCTGGTTTTAAAACAGCTTTCGATTTTTTTATGGTTAATTGAAATGATTATAAGAAATCTAATTTTATGTTAATTAATTACTAAATAGAAAATTAATTGATATATCAACGATTAGTAATCAATTATTTAAAAAAGCAAAAATTATTTTCTCATAATCATAAATTTTATTGAATAAAATATTGTAATCGCTTACATAAGGTGTTATAAATAAAGCTGTAAGGGAAATAACTTAAAAATGGAGATGATTTTATGGGAAGTCCAATTCATATCACTTCGGAAATTGGGAAGCTTGAGTCCGTTATTTTAAAACGGCCTGGACACGAAGTGGAAAACATTACACCTGACACAATGGAAAGATTGCTTTTTGACGATATTCCATACTTGCCAATTGCTCAAGAAGAACATGACTTCTTTGCTGATACCTTACGTCAAAATGGCATTGAAGTTTTGTATCTTGAAAAATTGGCTGCCGAAGCAGTTGCAGATCCTGAAGTTAAAGATCAATTCCTTGAACAGATGATCAGTGAATCAGGATATCTCAGTGGTCCAATCCATGATGCTTTGAAGGAATACTTATTGTCATTTGGCAATCAAGAGATGATCAATAAGATCATGGCAGGGGTTCGGAAGAATGAAGTTGATTTAACATATCAAAGTCTTCAGGAATTAGCCGAAGATGCTGATTATCCATTCTACATGGATCCAATGCCGAATTTGTACTTCACGCGTGACCCTGCTGCATCAATTGGGGACGGGTTATCAATTAACCGGATGACATTTAAGGCACGTCAACGTGAATCAATGTTTATGGAATACATCATCAAGTATCATCCACGGTTTGCTAATAAAGGCCTTCATGTATGGCGGAGCAGAAACCACACAAGCCATATTGAAGGTGGCGATGAACTGGTCTTAAGTGATCACGTATTTGCAATTGGAGTTTCACAACGGACAACGGCAAATGCCATTGAAGATATTGCAAAGCACTTATTTGAAGATCATAAATCAAACTTCGATACGGTAATTGCCATTAAGATTCCACACAACCACGCAATGATGCACTTAGACACAGTATTAACGATGATCGACTACGACAAGTTCACGGTTCACCCAGCAATCCTTACAAAAGGTGGCAAAGTTGATACTTATACTTTGCACCCAGGTAAGGAAGATGGCGAACTTGAAATCAAGTACAACGATGATTTGAAGGAAGTCTTAAAGGAAGCCTTGGGATTAGACGCCTTGGATTTAATTCCAACTGGAAACGGCGATCCAATCATTGCTGCACGGGAACAATGGAATGACGGATCAAACACATTAGCAATTGCACCTGGCGAAGTTGTTACCTATGACCGGAACTACGTATCAAATGACTTGTTACGGAAACACGGTATTTTAGTTCACGAAGTTCGTTCAAGCGAATTAGCTCGTGGTCGTGGCGGCCCACGGTGCATGTCAATGCCAATTGTTCGTCAAGATTTAAAAAAATAAAAATATAAGATAAAGGGGAATTTGAATTATGAGTAATTTTAAAAACGTTTTTCAAGGTCGGAGTTTCTTAGCATGTAAAGATTTCACACCAGATCAAATCAATTACTTAATTGATTTTGCTTTACATTTGAAGGAATTAAAGAAGAATCATATTCCTCACCGTTACCTTGAAGGTAAAAACATCGCATTATTGTTTGAAAAGACATCAACCCGGACACGTTCATCATTCGTTGTTGCTTCACATGATTTAGGCGCAAATGCAGAATTCATGGGTAAAGATGATTTACAACTCGGGAAGAAAGAATCAATCGAAGATACAGGAAAAGTTCTTGGAAGCATGTTTGACGGAATTGAATACCGTGGATTTGCTCAAAAGGACGTTGAAGAATTAGCTAAGTATTCTGGTGTTCCTGTATGGAACGGGTTAACTGATGAATGGCACCCAACTCAAATGATCGCTGATTTCATGACAATTAAGGAAAAATTCGGTCATTTGAAAGGTTTAACATTAACATTTGTTGGTGATGGCCGGAATAACATGGCTAACAGCTTATTGGTTACAGGTTCAATGCTTGGCGTCAATGTGCGCATCTTAGCACCAAAGGAATTACATCCTGCAAAGGAAATTGTTGAAATGGCTGAAAAATTTGCCAAGGAATCAGGTGCAAAGCCAGTTGTTACTGATGACATCGATGAAGGTGTAAAGAACACAAACGTAATTTACACAGATGTTTGGGTATCAATGGGTGAAAGCAACTGGGAAGAACGGGTTAAACTCTTAAAACCTTACCAAGTTAACATGGAAATGTTTAAGAAGAGCGGCACTCCAGATGACCAAATCATTTTCTTGCACTGCTTACCAGCATTCCACGACACAAACACAGAATATGGTAAAGAAATCAACGAAAAGTACGGTTTGACATGCATGGAAGTTACAGACGACGTCTTCCGTTCAAAGTATGCATGGCAATTCACTGAAGCTGAAAACCGGATGCACTCAATTAAAGCAATTATGGCTGCTACATTGGGGAACTTGTACATCCCATCAGTTAAGATTGATGACTAATCAAAAAATTTAATGTGAGGATATTTTATTTAGTAAGGGGTCGATTACAATGGGCAAAAGAATTGTAGTTGCTCTTGGGGGAAATGCCATCGTTACCAAGACAGGAACAGCCGATTCACAAATTCAGTCAATCAAAGGGACGATGAAGACACTTGCTCAATTTATTGCGGCGGGTGATGAATTGGTAATTACTCATGGTAACGGTCCTCAAGTTGGAAATTTGCTGCTGCAAGAGATCAATGGAAGTACGGAAAAGAATCCCGCAATGCCACTTGATACGTTAGTTGCAATGACCCAGGGAAGTATTGGTTATTGGATGCAAAAAAGTTTAGACGAAGTTGCTCAAGATCAAAAATTGAACAAATCAATCGCAACGATAGTTACACAGGTTGAAGTCAATGGGGATGATCAAGCTTTTGAAAATCCAAGTAAACCAATTGGACCATTTTATTCGAAAGAAGAGGCCGCTGAACAAATGGCGCTCCATCCAGACTATGTTTTCAAAGAAGACGCTGGACGCGGATACCGCCGGGTTGTTCCATCACCGAAACCGTTAAAGATCGTTGAAGCACCAGTAATTGAAAAACTATTGGCAAATGGAATTGTTCCAGTTGCTGCTGGCGGCGGCGGTGTTCCGGTTGTCCGAAATGAAAATGGTGACCTTCATGGGGTCGAAGCAGTAATTGATAAAGACTTCAGTGCTGCTAAGTTAGCCGAAAATGTAAATGCAGATGAATTGATAATTTTGACAGCCGTTGATCATGTATTTGTAAATTACAATCAACCGGATCAAAAAGCACTAACCAATGTTACCGTTGACGAATTAAAGCAATACATTGATGAAGGACAATTCGCAGCAGGAAGTATGCTTCCAAAAGTTCGCGCAGTGATTGATTTTGTAGAAAATACAGGTAAAAAGGCAGTAATTACTTCGCTGAAAAATGTAGATAAATTGATTGCTGGCGGAATAGGAACAGTTATTACTAAATAATAAATAAAATCGTCAGCTTACCAGCTGGCGATTTATTTTTAGGAGATGAGGATATTATGGATAATGAAAAAAAGAACGGGATTAATGCATTTGGACTTGCAGCCTTGATCGTTAGTTCAGCAATTGGGACAGGAATCTTCGGGTTACCATCTCAATTGGCACAGGTTGCAGCTCCTGGACCAGCATTACTAGCTTGGCTGGTTTGTGGAATTGGTGTTTTAGCACTGGTATTATCACTAAATAACCTTGCTAAAAAACGCCCGGATATTGATTCAGGGTTATTCGGAT
The DNA here is from genome assembly GCF_030518115.1 of Ligilactobacillus sp. 110_WCHN. Lineage (NCBI taxonomy): Bacteria > Bacillati > Bacillota > Bacilli > Lactobacillales > Lactobacillaceae > Ligilactobacillus > Ligilactobacillus sp. 110_WCHN. The sequence continues at coordinate 31,843 of NZ_JAULLI010000002.1, read as the reverse complement.
ATGCAAAGGCAGCATGTGGTCCATTAGGAGAATTCATGAGTGGCTGGACATACTGGATCTCCGCTTGGATTGGGAATTTGGCATTTGCAACTTTCTTAATGTCAGCCATCGGAAACTTTATTGGAATTTTTAAAGGCGGTCAAAATATTGCTTCCATTATTGCCGCAATCATCTTTTTATGGGTTTTGACCTTCTTTGTTAATAATGGGGTTGAAAGTGCCAACTTTGTAAATACGATTGTAACGATTTGCAAGGTAATTCCATTGTTTGTATTTATCGTATTAGTTGCAATGAGTTTTAAACTTGGAGTCTTTACCGCTCACTTTTGGACTAACTTCGCTTCAAATGTGAAGGCAACGGGCGTAAATGGTTCCGTATACGGTCAAATTAAAAACAGTATGATGTCGATCATGTGGGTCTTCATTGGAATTGAAGGCGCATCGGTTCTTTCAAGCCGGGCAAAGTCACAAAAGGCTGCAAGTCAAGCAACAATCATTGGGTTTATTTCATTAGTTGTAATTTACGTCTTCTCAACAATTCTTCCATACGGGGTAATGAGTCAGGCAGCAATTGCCAAAGCCGCTCAACCTGCAATGGGAAGCATCTTGGAAGTCGCTGTTGGAAAATGGGCCGCAATTATTATTAACTTGGGAGTTATTATTTCAACCATTGGTTCATGGTTATCATGGACAATGCTTCCAGCAGAAACAACCCGGTTAATGGCTAAGGATAAGACATTACCTGCTTCATGGGGTAAATTGAATAAGAAGAAAGCACCGCAATTCTCATTGATCATTACGGCTGTTTTACAAACATTGTTCTTATTCTCAATGTTATTTACAACATCAGCATATAACTTTGCTTCAACCCTTGCCGCAGCAGCAATCTTGGTTTCATACATGTTGGTTGGTGTTTACCAAATTAAGTACTCATTCCAACACAAAGAATGGTGGCAATTCTTTGTTGGTTTGATCTGCGCAGGATTCGAAATTATGGCGGCGGTACTCTCTGGATGGCAAGACTTATTGCTCTTGACAATTTCGTTCTTACCGGGATTTGTTTTGTATTACGTGGCCTCAAAGGAAGACAAACATCAAATTACATCACGTGAAAAGGTCGTAATGGCGGTTGTTTGTGCCTTAGCAATTCTTGCAATTATCTTCTTGTTTACAGGCAAGATTTCGATTAATGGATAATATGAAATGATTTATATGTAGGATTACTTCTTGAATTTTTTAGGAGATGATCTTATGAAAAAAGGAGAAATAAAAAATAAAGTTGGACTTGGCGGATTAACGGCTCTCGTTGTTGGAGGAACAATTGGATCAGGAATCTTCGCGTTACCGGCAACAATGACAGAGGGCGCTAACCCAGCTGGGATTCTTTTAGGATGGGCAATTGTAGCCTTGGGAATGCTTGCACTTGCTTCGGTTTATCGAAACTTAACTCTTCAACAACCTGAAATTGATGATGGAATTTATGGTTGGAGTAAAAAGATGTTTGGCAATGTAGGAGGATTTATTGCCGCTTACGGCCATGGAGCTGGAGATGCAATTGGAAATGCAAGCTATTTGACAGTTTTATTTTCAGCATTTGGAAGTTTTGCAATTTTCAAATATTTTGGTAACGGAACTACATGGCCTGCTGTAATTATTGCTTCAATTCTACTATGGGTAATTGTGTTTTTAGTACTTAAAGGTGTCCATACTGAAACGTGGTTAAATAATCTAACAACAATTGCGAAGGTTATTCCAATTACAGCGTTTTTGATTTTAGCAATTTTTAATTTCAATCCGCATATTTTTATGGCTCATTTTGCAAGTCAAGATATTTTTAATATCACAACTCATCATTGGAGTCATGTATCTATTTTTGACCAGAGTAAAAATGTTTTATTAGCTGCAATGTGGACTTTAATTGGGATTGAATCTGGAACTATTTTTGCAACGCGGGCAAAAAAGTTATCAGATGTTGCAAAGGCCACAACAATTGGAGCATTAATTGTTATCACATTGTTAGTTGGAACCAGTATTTTATCATTAGGTTTACTATCTCCAAAAACAATTTCAGGATTGCATGCGCCTTCAATGGCTGGATTAATGGAGCATATGGTTGGGCCATGGGGATCATGGTTGATTAATATCTGTTTAATTATTTCAGTACTTGGTGCATTAATTGCATGGGTAAATTTAAGTGCAGAAGAGGTTCGCTTAGCCGGACGTGGCGGTTCAAGTTCAAAATGGTTAAATGGATTAAACAAAAATGAAGCGCCAATTAATTCGCTGTTTGTAACAGCTGGAATTACTCAAGTTTTGATGATTGTAGCGGGAGCATATTCTGCGGGATACGAAGTATTATTGAAATTCTCAACGTCACTTTCAATTGTTCCGTACTTAATGGTTTCACTTTATGCACTAAAGAGCGTTGTAACTGGAATTGGATTTGAAAACCAGCCTAAAAAGGTAAGATTTACTTCTGGAATTTGGGCTGGAATTGCAGTTTGTTTTACTGCTTTTATGGTATATGGGGCTGGATTGAAATATCTTTTGTTAGCAGCAATTGTGTGGGTAACAGGATTTCCATTTTACTATAAAGGTAAGAAAGAACGTTCTGAAAAATGGGGGAAGGTCGAATTAATTGCCTGGATTATTATTATGATAATGGCAATTGTCGGAATTTATTCATTGATTACAGGAACAATAACGTTTGATTAGAGTAAAAAACAGACCACAAAATTTTTGTGGCCTGTTTTTGTCTATCCAATTGAAAAGTCATTATGTTTCATTTTGCCTTTAACGATTGTCCATGCGATCAGTTCAATAATAAATGTAACCAATTCAATAACGGTCAGGCTTAACCATACACCTTGAATTCCAGCAAGTTTTGCTGACAAGGCAACGATAACTAATGGGAAAATATATCCTCGCAGAATAACCATTGCAATCGAGATATACGAATTGCTGATAGCTGAGAAGAAAATGTTAAAGACAACGTTTAAACTTGAAAACAAAAGACTGATTAATAACAACTTCATTCCCGAATTTGCAAGGTTGATGACTTTGAGATTCGATGCGGCATTGAAGAAATCAATAATTAGGTGACTGTTAAAACATACAAATGCCAAACAGACAATTCCAAGCAGTTCAGCAATTATCAATCCAAAGTGCAATCCGTGTTTAATCGTTTTGAAATTCCGATGCGCATATTCTTGACTGACGATTGGTTGGATTCCCTGAGCAACTCCCGTAAATAAAGCTAATGCAACTAGGAGAACATTGGCCGCGATGCCGTAAGCGGCAACGGCATTATTACCACTGACTTTAAGAAATACCCAGTTATAAATAAAGATTCCAAACCCAGTACTCATTTCTGTTAAAAATGATGGCAACCCAATTGAAAAGGTTTGGCGAAGATCACTTAAAATGAAGGGATGACTTACGAGTTTCAAGTGATTTTCCTTTTTTCTAAAATGGGTCAGGATGATTAAAATACTGATGATCGGAGAAAAACTCGTTGCTAATCCGGCACCAACCATTCCCATGTCTAGTCGTAAAATGAAAAGCCAATCAAGGAAAATGTTGGCAAGACTTGAAATCGTCATTGCAAACATCGCGGTTTTGGTTCCATGATCATTGCGAATAAATCCGAGTAAAAGATTATTAAAGATAAATCCAGGACCAAACAGGAGGACGGTTTGAACGTACTGGAAGATCATTTTAAAAGTGGTTTGATTGGCTCCGAGTAAATGTGAAATTTGCAAGGCCCATAAAATTCCGAGTAAAGTAAAGACAAGTCCGATAATCAATCCCATGATCACCGTTTGCGTGTATGTTTTCGTTGAACGTTTGCGGTCTTGAATTTGATAAATTGTAAACAATGTTCCACCGCCCATTCCGAGAAGAAAACCAAGCCCATCCATTACGTTAAACAGCGGCATTGAAAGATTCATTACGGCAACGCCTAAAACGCCCATTTTTTGAGCAACAAAAAAGCTATCAGCAAGTACATAAATGGAAGCGCCAACGGTACTTAAAATGCTGCGAAAAACATATTGCGATAACTGATGGTTAAGGGATGTGTTAGAACTTTCTGACATTGAACTGATCCTTTCTAAATGATTCTTAGTTTCAGTTTATCATAGAGCTTAATGAAAGATAATTAATATCTAAAGCGCTAAAATAAAAATGAAGGAGGGATTGCGATGCGTTCAATGAAAGTTGTTTCGACGAAAAGCGATGATGGTTATGAAGTTACTAATGATACAGGCGAACTGGTCTTTAAGTGTGATGAGCCAGCACGGGTAGGTGGAAGTGGTAAATATCCGCGTCCAACTGATTACTTTTTTGGCGCTCTTGGTTCATGCTTAAATATTACAGCACGTTCATTGGCCAAACGAAAAGGAATCAAGATTAATAAGTTAGTAGTAACGGTTACAGGAAATGTTGAGACCCATGGGATTGTTGACCCCCGAATCAAAGATCGAATTTCAGACATTCAAATTAAGTTTGAAATGGAATCTGATTTGCCGCGAACAGAGGAAGAACGGTTTTTCCAAGAATGTGTAACGGCATGCCCGGTTCACGCAACGGTTGAAGATCAAACCAAGGTTACGTGGAGTTACTAAGCAAAATTTTTGAATAACTTTTAAAATCTTACTATGATACAGATAGTGGTTAATTAATAAGGTCCTTATCCTTTAAGCAACAAGAAACGTGAAGTTTTGTGAAGAGGATAAGGATTTTTTCAATAAGAAAAAGCTGCGATCAAAGTCGCAGCTTTCAAATACCTTTAACGGCTAATTATTTTCCTTTTTTAAAACTTTATCGCGGAGTTTTTTGCCTTCCTTAGTTAAAATAACGGATGCAGCAAGAAAGTTTGCATTCGGAATTTCTTTAACTAATCCTTTCGTTACTAATGAGAAATAATTCTTTCCATCAGCCATGAAGACTTCATCTTCAATTTTGCTTTTGGCAACCTCCATAAAAATTTCTTGTTCTTGGGGTGTGAGTTCGTCAAATTCCATAACAAATACTCCTCTCCATATACCAAATTTTTTTAAGGATTTCTCCTCAACTTTCATGATAGCATTTTCAAGTTAGTTTACCAATTAGGAACCATTTAAATCAAAAAAATTTTACCAAAAAGCTGATAATCTCAATGTTTATTTGTACTTTAATTGGTACCTACCAAAAATTAAATTGGTTATTGAAATCGGTTACAGAATCAGGTATATTATAACTACAGGGTAAAGCGCTGCACTCTGAGTCAATTAAATTGGAGTGATATTTTATGAATAAAGTAACCGTTATTGGAAGCATCAATCTTGACCGGACAATTCGGGTTGCAAGGATGGCAAAGCCAGGGGAAACCTTGCATACGAAAGAAATTTTTACAGCCGGTGGCGGAAAAGGTGCCAACCAGGCGATTGCTGCGCAACGCTTGGGGGCTGACACTTCCTTCATTGGTGCTGTGGGAGAAGGCCGGGAAGTAAGTCAAACAATGCTGGAGCTTTTACATGAAGATGGAATCAACTGCCAGGGGATCGCAACGTTATCCAATCATAAAACAGGTCAAGCATTCGTGATCGTTGACGATGAGAGTGAAAACTTAATCTATGTTCATGGCGGCGCCAATATGGCATTTAAACCGGAACACGTTGATCAGAATCGCGGCTTGATCACTCAAAGCGACTTTGTAGTTGCTCAATTCGAAACTCCAATCGATTGTACAACGGAAGCATTTAAAATCGCGCGTCAAAACGGCGTTGTAACGATTTTAAATCCCGCACCGGCAATTGATCAAATTCCAGAAGAATTACTTAAAGTAACCGATATGATCGTTCCAAATGAAACGGAAACCAAAGTGATTACCGGAATTAAAATTACGGATCAAGATTCAATGATCAAGGCAGCGGAAAAGTTCCATGCTTTAGGGATTAAAGCCGTTTTGATTACGCTTGGAAGTCAAGGAACTTTTTATAGTTATGCCGGAAAGACAGCGATTATTCCAGCATTAAAAGTCAATGCGGTTGACACGACGGCGGCTGGTGACACCTTTATTGGAGCATTAAGCAGTGTTTTGAATAAAGATTTCAGTAATTTAGAAGATGCGATCAAGTTCAGTAATAAAGCATCATCAATTACGGTTCAACGTTTTGGTGCGCAACCTTCAATTCCATACTTGAAGGAAATGGAAGCCTAAATCATTTTGGGGAGGAATCAATCATGAAAAAACAAAGGTCATTAATTCAGATATGTCACGGGTAATTGCCCAAATGGGACACTTTGATAAATTAGCAATCGGCGATGCAGGAATGCCGGTTCCAGCGGGCACTGAAAAAATCGATTTGGCAGTTACAAAAGGAATTCCAAGTTTTATGGATGTTTTAAATAACGTTTTAGAAGAACTTGAAGTTCAGCGGATCTTTCTTGCAGAAGAAATCAAGACACAAAACCCGACAATGCTGGAAAACATTAAGAAACGGCTGCCAGATACACCAATCGTTTTCATTCCGCACGATGAAATGAAGAAGGATTTAAGTAATTGTAAAGCGTTTATTCGGACCGGTGAAATGACACCGTACTCAAATATTATGCTTGAAAGCGGCGTTGTCTTTTAAAAAGAAGGGGTAGTTTATATGAATATGGTTGCGATTTTAATTGGACTCGGACCGTTGATCGGTTGGGGAATTTATCCAACGATTGCATCGAAATTTGGCGGGAAACCCGTTAACCAAATTTTAGGATCAACTCTGGGGACATTGATTTTTGCGATTGTTTACAACCAGATCGAACATTTAGGATTTCCGCATGGAATGGACCTGTTATTAGCAATTCTTTCAGGAGTCGGTTGGGCATGTGCGCAGATTGTGACGTTTTATTCATTTACATTAATTGGATCGTCACGGGCAATGCCGGTGACAACCGCTTTCCAATTGTTAGGAGCCTCATTATGGGGCGTCGTTGCGCTGGGTGATTGGCCGACTGGAATGGATAAGTTGGTTGGGTTTATTGCCTTAGCGTTAATCATTCTCGGCGCGTGGATGACGGCTTGGTCAGAAAAGAAAACAACAGAAGGTCAAGGAGCATTGAAAAAAGCAGTCATCGTTTTGCTTTTTGGCGAAATTGGATACTGGGCATATTCAGCAGCCCCACAAGCAGCCCATATTAACGGGATGCATGCCTTCTTGCCGCAAGCAATCGGAATGGTAATTGTTGGAATTGTTTATGGTGTAATTGCAACGATTAAAAACAAAGAACAATCACCGTTTACAGAAAAGGTAACTTACAAACAAATCATTTCTGGTTTCTTCTTTGCGTTTGCGGCTTTGACTTACTTGATTTCCGCTCAACCAAATATGAATGGCTTGGCAACCGGATTTATCTTGTCACAAACATCAGTGGTCCTAGCAACGTTAACGGGAATCTGGTTCTTAGATCAGAAGAAAACGCATAAGGAAATGCTGGTTACGATCTTAGGTTTGGTAATTATTATCGGAGCCGCAGCAATTACGGTAATTGTTTAAGACGATTTGACAGGGGTGAAATAAATGAAAATTGCACCTTCAATTTTAAGTGCAGATATTTCCAACTTAGGAAGAGATGTGAAGCGCGTTGAGCAAGCTGGCGCAGATTACCTGCATATTGATGTGATGGATGGCAATTTTGTTCCGAATCTTTCCTTTGGAGCAAATGTTGTCCAGCGGTTACGCGGACAGTCAGATTTGACGTTTGATGTTCACTTAATGGTTGAACATCCTGAAAAATGGATCAGTGAATTTGCCGCTGCCGGAGCGGATATTATCGGCGTTCACTACGAAGCTACGCTGCACATCCATCGGGCATTAAGGATGATCCATGAAGCGGGGAAAAAGGCCGAATTGGTGATTTGCCCGGGAACATCAGTTGCGATGATCACTGACCTGCTTTCAGAGGTCGATCAGGTTTTAGTGATGACCGTTGACCCAGGATTTGGCGGTCAGCATTTTTTACCGTCAATGACGCATAAAATCAAACAGCTTGCAGAAATTAAAGCTCAACGAGGATTCGCCTTTGAAATTGAAGTCGATGGCGGAATCAATGATCAGACAATCGCGCAATGTAAACAAGCAGGAGCGACGATTGCCGTTGCAGGATCGTTTGTTTATGATCATGAAACACCTGCAATTCAAATTCAAAAATTAAAAGCAGTTTAGAAATCTTAATTGAAGGGGAACAGCAACATGACAAATACAAAATATGATACAACCGAATATTTAAAAAGTGTTGATGCTTATTGGAGAGCCGCTACTTATCTTTCAGTCGGCCAGTTATTCTTAATGGATAATCCATTGTTACGCCGAGAATTAAAGGCAACGGATGTTAAACCGAAACCAATTGGCCACTGGGGAACGATTGCGCCACAAAACTTTATTTATGCGCACTTGAACCGGGTAATTCAAAAGTATGATTTAAATATGTTCTACATTGAAGGCTCCGGTCATGGTGGTCAAGTAATGGTTTCAAATTCATATTTGGATGGTAGCTATTCGGAAATTTATCCACGGATCACGCAGGATGAACAAGGAATGCAGCGGCTGTTCAAGCAATTTTCATTTCCAGGCGGAGTAGCTTCGCATGCCGCTCCGGAAACTCCCGGATCAATTCATGAAGGTGGCGAATTAGGATATTCAATTTCGCACGGAACCGGGGCAATTTTGGATAATCCAGATGTCATTGCGGCTGTTGAAGTTGGCGATGGTGAAGCTGAAACTGGTCCGTTGGCAGCTTCATGGTTTTCAGATAAATTTATTAATCCAATCCATGATGGTGCGGTATTGCCGATCCTGCAAATCAACGGGTTCAAGATTTCAAACCCAACGGTCTTATCGCGGATGAGCGATGAAGATTTGACGAAATACTTTGAAGGCATGGGTTGGGAACCGCAGATTGTCAATGTGCATGGCAAAAAAACGATGGAAGCCCACCAAATCATGGCCGCTGCGATGGATGACTGTATCGAAAAGATCAAAGCCATCCAAAAGAATGCGCGTGAAAATGATGATGATTCATTGCCAATCTGGCCAATGATCATTTTGCGGGCACCAAAGGGTTGGACAGGTCCGAAGAAGGATCTTGACGGTAATCCGATTGAAAATTCATTCCGGGCTCACCAAGTTCCAATTCCAGTCAGTCAAGATCAAATGGAACATAAAGATTTATTGATCAACTGGATGGAATCATACAAACCGGAAGAATTGTTTGACGAAGATGGCTATCCAACCGAAATCGTGCGGCAAAATATCCCTGACGAACAACACCGGATGTCAACGAACCCAATCACAAATGGTGGCATTCACCAGAAGACCTTGAATCTGCCAGATTACCGTGATTTTGCCCTAGACGTTGAAAAACAAGGCCGCGGCCAATTTAAGGCTGAAGACATGGTTACCTGGGGTAAATATTTAGCCGAAGTTGAAAAGTTGAATCCAACTAACTTCCGGGCATTTGGACCAGATGAAACAAAATCAAACAAATTGTTCCAAATGCTTGATGATGGCAAACGGCAGTGGATGGAAGAAATTCACGAACCAAATGATGAAAATATGGCGCATGCAGGACGCAATATTGACTCGCAGCTTTCAGAACACCAATGCGAAGGTTGGCTTGAAGGATATGTTTTAACTGGTCGGCACGGAATGTTTGCATCGTACGAAGCTTTTACCCGGGTCATTGATTCGATGTTGACCCAACACTTCAAGTGGATCCGGAAAGCTGATGAACTTGATTGGCACCATGATTATCCGTCATTGAACATCGTGAATGCGTCAAATTCATTCCAGCAAGATCATAATGGATATACTCACCAAGATCCCGGAATGTTGACGCATATGGCCGAAAAGAAAGGCAAGTACGTTCGTGAATACACCCCATGTGATACGAACACGTTACTTGCCGTTGGCGACAGAGCATTTACGGAACGGAATGTCATCAATTTGATGGTAACTTCAAAGCATCCACGGTTCCAATGGTTCACGGCCGATGAAGCTCGTGAATTAGTCACGAACGGATTGAAGTACGTTGACTGGGCATCAACTGATCAAGATGCCGAACCGGATGTGGTAATTGCCAGTGCAGGGACCGAACCGACAACGGAAGCCATGGCGGCTGTAAGCATTTTGCATGAAGCGTTTCCTGAATTAAAGATTCGGACGATCAATGTAGTCGATATTTTGCGGCTACGTTCACCGAAAATCGATCCGCGGGGATTATCGGATGAAGAATTTGATAGCTACTTTACAAAAGACAAGCCTGTAATCTTTGCATTCCACGGCTTTGAAGATTTATTACAAAGCATGTTCTTCAACCGGCATAATCATAATCTGCACGCGCATGGTTACCGTGAAGAAGGCGACATCACTACACCATTTGATATGCGGGTCTTGAACCATCTTGATCGGTTCCATTTAGCAAAAGACGCAATTATGCATATTCCAGGATACAAGGAAAAGGCAGCATCATTCGTTCAAAAGATGGATGACATGATCAACAAACATAACCAATACATTCGGGATAACGGTAAAGATATGCCGGAAGTTACAGAATGGCGTTGGGAAGATGTTAATCAAAAATAAATTTGGTAGTAAAGAAGGTGTGACGTTTTGTCGCACCTCCTTTTTTTGTCATAAATTCACTTTTGTATCGTCCTATATCTTGATATAATAAAAGTTAGACATTATTGGACGAAAGTGGGGACGCATGAATGGATTTGGAAGAAATGAAAGAGCGTCAACGGCATATTCGCAATTTTTCAATTGTTGCGCATATTGACCATGGAAAATCAACGCTTGCCGATCGAATCCTTGAAATGACCGATACGGTTTCAAAACGTGAAATGCAGGATCAGTTGCTTGATACAATGGATCTTGAACGCGAACGGGGAATTACGATTAAATTAAATGCGGTTGAATTGCATTACAAGGCCAAAGACGGGGAAACGTATATTTTTCACCTGATCGACACCCCGGGGCACGTTGACTTTTCTTATGAAGTTTCACGGTCACTTGCCGCTTGTGAAGGAGCCGTGTTAGTTGTTGATGCGACGCAAGGGGTTGAAGCTCAAACGTTAGCAAACGTTTACCTGGCACTTGATGATGACCTAGAAATTTTACCGGTCATTAATAAGATCGATTTGCCATCAGCTCAACCTGATAAAGTTAAAGAAGAAATTGAAAATGACATTGGGTTAGATGCTTCAGACGCTGATTTGATTTCTGCCAAAACAGGGCTTGGTGTTGATCAGGTTCTTGAAGACATCGTCAACAAGTTCCCGGCACCAGATGGCGACCTTGAAAAGCCATTGAAGGCGTTGATTTTTGACTCGGTTTACGATGATTATCGTGGCGTTGTTTTAAGTGTCCGTGTCAAAGAAGGAACCGTTAAGCCGGGAGATAAGATCTTACTGATGAACAGCGGTGCGAAGTATGAAGTTACTGAAGTGGGGGTAAACTCCCCGAAACCATTGAAGCGTGACATGTTGATTGCGGGAGATGTTGGCTACATCACTGCTTCAATCAAAGATATTCAAGATACCCGGGTCGGGGATACAGTCACCAATGCAGATGACCCGACAGACGAACCGCTTGCTGGTTATCGTGAAATGAGTCCAATGGTTTATTCTGGGCTTTATCCAACTGACAATGCCAAGTACAATGATTTGCGCGAAGCACTTGAAAAGTTGAAACTAAACGATGCGGCCCTTGAATTTGAACCCGAAACATCGCAGGCCCTTGGCTTTGGTTTCCGGTGCGGTTTCTTGGGATTGCTTCACATGGATGTCATTCAAGAGCGGCTTGAGCGTGAATTTAATTTGGAACTGATTACAACGGCGCCATCCGTAACGTATGATGTTGAATTGACTGATGGCAGTCACGTTGCCGTTACGAATCCGGCTGAAATGCCTGAAACGACAATGATTAAGCAAATCAATGAACCGTATGTCCGGGCTGAGATCATGGTTCCGAATGATTATGTCGGGGCGGTAATGGAACTTTGCCAACGTAAACGGGGGCAGTTCGTTACCATGGAATATCTTGATGACAACCGGGTAAATGTCATTTACCAAATGCCGCTTGCGGAAATCATCTTTGATTTCTTTGACAAGCTGAAATCAAGTACCCGCGGCTACGCTTCGCTTGATTATGAGTTGGATGGAACCCAACCAAGTGAATTGGCCAAAATCGATATCCTGTTGAATGGGGACAAGGTTGATGCCTTGAGTTTCATTTCTCACAAGGAATTTGCTGAAAAACGGGCCCGGTCGATCGTTGAAAAGCTGAAGAAGATTATTCCGCGGCAAAACTTCGAAATTCCGATTCAAGCCGCAATTGGGGCCAAGATTATTGCGCGGACCAATATTAAGGCTTACCGGAAAGATGTTACTGCCCGGATCCATACTGGGGATCCCGACCGACGGGCAAAATTGCTCGATAAGCAGAAACGCGGGAAGAAGCGGATGAAGGCTTTAGGAAAGGTTGAAGTGCCGCAACAAGCCTTTATGGCAGTTTTAAAGACGGATGATGAAAGCGATGCAAAATAATCAAATTCGAAATGCCCAAATGGGAATGATCGTTGCGGTTGTAATCCAAATTATTTTATGCATTCTAAATGTTAAATTATTTGGAATCGTCACAGCACTGCTTGTGATTTATGCAATTTACGGGTTAGTTAAAATTAAAACGAATCCGGAATACTGGATCAAGTTGCAACGGGTAACAACGGTCGTAATTATCCTTGAATTCCTTTTTGGATTTTCAGTGGAATATTTATTTAAAAATGTGATTTAACAAAACAGGTTGAAACGTTCGTTTCAACCTGTTTTTCTTTTCCTATTTTTGTTCTGGCAAACTTTCAATGATCAACGTTGCAGTTTCTTCAATTGATTTATGAGCAACGTTGATTACAAGGCATCCTAACTTACGATAAAGTTCGTTCGCAGCACTCAGTTCGCTTTCGATGTTTCCAAGGTCTGAGTATTGGGTATTCGGATCAAGCCCGTAAGCAATCATCCGTTGTTTGCGAATATCATTTAAAATTTCAGGATCATTCGTTAACCCAAAGATCTTATTTTTATCGACCTTGAAAAGTTCATCTGGAATCTTAGTGTGCGGAACTAACGGTAAGTTGGCAACCTTATAACCTAAGTTGGCAAGGTAAAGCGAAAGCGGTGTCTTGGAAGTTCGCGAAACACCTAGAAGCACGATGTCCGCTTTCGTAAAGCCCGATGGATCTTTACCGTCATCGTAATTTACAGCAAATTCGATTGCTTCAATTCTCTTGAAGTAATCTTTATCCGTTTCGTGGTTGATTCCCGGCTTGCGAAGCGGTTTTTCATTCGTTTGCTTTTCAAGTTCGGTTAATAAATCACCCACCGCATCATAGTGATTTAAGTTATTTGCCGTGCAAAACTTGTTTGTATGCTCGGTTAAGTCTTTCGTAATGAACGTATGAATAATGAATGCATGATCACGTTTAGCAGAATTTAAGATTCCTTGTAAGATCGAGACGGTTGTGATAAATGGGAAACGTTTGATTTCAAACTTGGTTTTGGGAAATTGAACGGTGACCGCCTGCGCAAGGCTGAGCGCCGTTGCCCCAATTGAATCTGATACGACGTAAATTTTAACATTTGATTCCATGAAAATCCTCCTTGCATAAAAGCGCTTTATTTACTTATATTATAATGTTTATTCGCATTATTTGTCTAGATTTAAAGTAATCAATATGGAAGTATTTTAATTTTATGTTAATCATGATTTAAGTTTAATTAAAAAAGTATTTGCGAATAATATGTGGTATAGTTAAAGCAATTGAGATATATTTATACAACCATTTTTTAGAAAGAGAGTGATTTTATGAAACCAATTATCGGTATACCGTGTGATGAGTTAATCGAAGTTAATCCTAGAATGCCGGAGGATTATCCAACTTATATTCCGCATGATGTAAAAGAAGCGGTAATTAAGACGGGTGCTATTCCAATTGGTTTACCATTCTCGGAATTGAGTGAACGGACAGAAGAATTGGTTGACGAATATATTCAGATGATTGATGGTCTACTTATTCCTGGTGGGCCGGATGTGAGTCCCTACTACTATGGTGAAAATCCTATTCCTCAAATTGGATTAACATTGCCGCAAAAAGATTTCTTTGAAAGAGCTTTAATTAACAAAGCAATTAATAAAAGAATTCCAATTTTAGGGATTTGTAGAGGAATTCAAATGGTAAATGTTGTGCTGGGAGGGACATTATATCAAGATGTCTATACACAAGATCCAGATGTAAAAATCCAACATAGTCAAGCCACAGTTGGAAACTTCAGAACGCATTATGTAAGAACAACTGAAGGAAGTGTTTTGAGAGAGTGTGTTGGTGAAAAGTTACTTGTAAATTCGCGACACCACCAAGCAATAAAAGATGTTGCCGATGGATTAAAAATTACAGCTATTGCGCCTGATGGAATAGTTGAAGGGCTTGAGTCTAAAGAAGATGATTCGATTGTTCTGGTTCAGTGGCATCCTGAGAATCTATGGCAAAAGGATCAGACACAATTGAAAATCTTTAGTAATTTTGTAGATCGAGTACAGGAGAGAAAAAATGAATGATTTAGACTACATCAAGGAATTACAGGCTAAGGGAGTCGAGCTATTAGAATTCATGTATGTGGATTATACTGGGATTCCTAGAGCCAAAACAATGTTTCTTGACAGTATTGGAACGCATCTTTCAAGCGGAATGGGAATTACGAAAGCAATGATGGCATCAACTCTTCAAGATAGTATCGTTGACTATCCTGAACTTAATGCTGTTGGAGAGTTCAGATTGATTCCTGATATCCAAACCATAAAATGTTTACCTTATCAACCACAAGTTGCAACAGCTGCATGTGAATTTTATGACTATGATACGCGTTCCCCATTAGATTTGGATAGTCGTTTTTTATTAAAAAAAGTAATATCTAGTTTAAAAAATATGGGCTATGATGCATTAGTGAGTTTAGAAAACGAATTTACGATTTATAAAAAAGATGAAAACGGAGAGTTACGAAAATTAGATGACTTTATTTGCTTTTCAACTGAAAGCAATGAAGAAATTTATGATATTATTTTAGAAATCACGGCTCAGCTAAGAGCAGTTGGCATTAAACCGTTAGAATTTTATCACGAAGCAGGCGTAGGACAACAAGAGTTTCCTATTGAACCGACAGACCCTGTAAAAGCTGCAGACAATGAAATTATGTTAAAAAGAATAGTAAAAAAAGTTTTTAAGAGTCATAGTTATTATGCAACTTTTGCACCAAAGCCCAATCTATCTGAAGCCGGTTCTGGCGCGCATCTTCATGTATCATTATGGAAAGATGGACGGAATGCTTTCCTTGATGAGAATAATGGCAGATTAAGTCAAGTAGCAAAATACTTCATTGGCGGGGTATTGAAACATATAAATGCAATATTGGCTTTCACATGTCCAAGTGAGAATTCGTATCAAAGGCTGAAACCTTCAAATTGGAGTAGCGACTATGCAATCTGGGGAATTGATAATCGCGAAGCAGCTGTTAGAGTTCCGTCGACGTTTTGGAATGATGAAGAATCTACTTTAAACGTGGAGCTGAAATCTAGTGATGGAACTGCTAATCCATATTTAGCTATTGCAGCCGTAATTTCTGCAGGAATCGATGGGATTAAAAGAAAAATAGTTCCCCCGGAAGAGATAATGTTTGACCCTCAAAAGTTAAGTAGGTCTGAAAGAGAGGAAAGAGGTATTTTTCGTTTGCCTAGAAATTTAGGGGAAGCGGTAGCCGCTTTGAAACAAGATGATTATTTTAAAGAATGTTTTTCTTCTGAGTTCGTTGATTTGTATTCTCAAATTAAGGAGTCAGAATTGTTAGCGTTAAGAGATTTTTCATCAAAACAGATTTCAGATTACTTTTTAAAGAAATATTAGGAGAATGAGGATGAATCAAGATATTTTCAAATTAATTCACGAGACGCCTTTAATTGACCATCATTGTCATTTTTTGATCAATGATGCATCTAAGAATCGTGAAATGAGGTTAGCTGATGTCTCTACTGAAGCGGACAGTAGCTATCCATTATCAGACACAAAGGAACGAACTGCATGGTGGGCTTTTAAGAGCGAAAGCAAGAAATTTTTAAAAACAGATAATATTGAGAGCTTGTCAACAAGTCAATATGTTAAATTCAATCATGCACTTTTTAAAAATTATAATTTTAAACTGTTAATGATTGATACGGGTTTTGTTCCGGATAATGCAATTGAAAGTGAAGAAAAAACAGAAGAGTTAACAGGCGTAAAGGTTAAAAAAATTTTTAGAATAGAAACATGTGCAGAAAAGTGTATGTTACAAAACGAAAATTTTTTTGATTGGTGGGAAAACCTTAAACAAGACATAATACACGCAAAAGCAAATGGTTTTGTGGGCTTTAAGTCGATCGCAGCATATCGTACAGGACTATGTATAAAAAATCCTTCGGTAGCAGAAGCAGAAAGTGCGTTTTATGATTGGAAAAAATCAGGAGTTTCACGACTGACAGATGCTGTGTTAATAAACTTTATTTTATGGAACATTGCGTCTACGATTATCGAACAAAATATGCCGTTACAGTTTCATGTAGGTTATGGGGATGCAGATGCTGATTTATATAAAGCTAATCCTCTACTAATGCGTGAATTTTTGAGAGCCTGGTGTTATCAGGGATTAAGTGTAGTGTTGTTGCACTGTTATCCATATCATAAAGAAGCCGGATATTTAGCAAGCGTGTATCCTAATGTTTATTTTGACACGTCATTGGTAAATGCGTTGGCTCCAACTTCAACAAAAGAAGTTTTAAATGAGGCATTACATTTAGCCCCTTATTCAAGATATTTATTTGCATCAGATGCAAGTACATACCCTGAGATGTATGGAGTAGCCGCTGCAACGTTTGAGTCTGCACTGGCTAGCCATCTTAAAGGATTAGACTTTGTACCATATAGTCAGAAAGAAAAGTGGATAAACGAAGTTTGTTATTTAAATAGTATGAACTTATATAATTTAAAAAAATAGGATAGGAGTTTAGAGATGGAGAATAAGGATTTAACAGGGATTCAAATTTTAGGATTGTCAGTTGCAAT
Organism: Ligilactobacillus sp. 110_WCHN; assembly: GCF_030518115.1. Classification (NCBI taxonomy): domain Bacteria; kingdom Bacillati; phylum Bacillota; class Bacilli; order Lactobacillales; family Lactobacillaceae; genus Ligilactobacillus; species Ligilactobacillus sp. 110_WCHN. Next base: position 14,672 of record NZ_JAULLI010000002.1, on the reverse strand, counting down.
GTTAGCACCTTCAGGGGCAATGGCATTTAACACTGCTGGAGCAGTTCAGAATGCTGGGATGACAGCGCCGTTAAGCTTTCTTTTAGCTGGAATCGGAATTTTATTTGTTGGCTTTTCATTTGTACAGTTAGGACGAGTAATTCCAGGTGAAGGTTCAGCATATGCTTATAATTCAAAAGCTTTGGGCGAAAGAATGGGTTTTATTTCAGGATGGTTGTTAATTTTAACATATGTAACTTTTGCCTTTAGTAGTTCAGCAATTGTAGGAAATTTCCTTAATGTTTTTTTAGAGCACTTTGGGATTAGGCTTCCTGTTCCATTATATGTTATTGCTGTTTTGCTTGTGGGTGGTTTTTTAAGCCATTTTGGAATTGAGTTTTCAACAAGACTAGCCTTAATTCTTGAAGCGTTTGCGGTTGGTGCACTTTCGGTTTTGACAGTTATTATTTTGCTTAAGGGCGGAATGCATGGCCTGTCAGGTAAGCCATTTAATCCTAAAAATGGAAGTATATCAGGTATAGGTTCAGGAATGATCTTCGCAATGATGTCTTTTGCTGGGTTTGAAGGTGCAGCAACAATTACTCACCGTGCAAAGAATTACAAAAAGGCAATTACAGTTGCAATTATTGGATCAGTTGTATTTGGAATGTTCTTTTATTTTATTGTAAGTTACACTGAAATTATGGGATACGGTTTGAATAATATTGCGGCGATGAAAAATTCGGCAGCACCACTTAATTTTCTTGCCACTCATTACGTTGGAAAAGCGATGGCCATCTTCATTGATTTTGCTTCTGTGACTAGTTATTTCGCATGTTATTTTGGTGCACTTAATTCAGGAGCGTTTATGTTAAAAGCGATTGCTGATAGAGGATATCTAGGATCATGGATCGCTAAAACATCAGGGAAAAAGAATACACCTACCCATGCACTTGATACTATCACGGTTTTAGCGTTAATTTTCTGGGCAGTGATTGGAATTGGAATGAAAGTGAACGCAGGTGATTATTATAACTATTTAGGAACAATCGGAACGATTGCTTTATTGTTAGTTTATGTTCTTGTAAATGTTGGGGTTATTTTTTACTTTAAACGCGATAACAAGAAAAAAATTATGAGACATTTGATTGCACCAATCATTGGAATTTTAGTAATGATTTTCCCAATTTATAGTAACTTATGGCCGATTCCAAGCTGGCCAATGAATATTTTTCCATATATTGTACTGGTTTGGTTGATTTTAGGTTTCTTCATGAAGAGAAAATCTAAAGCCTAATTCTAGTTATTATTACGACTTCGTTGTCATCGAAGTCGTATTTTTTATTTTTAGATAATGGTAGAAAAAGCGATACAATATAATATAAAGTGTATACTATGAAAAGCTCTAATTTAATTAGGTTAAGAGAGGATTTATTTTATGGGAGTTCAATTTGTCTTGGGTAAGGCATCAATGGATCACGAAGCCGTAATGCACCATCAACTTTCAACTTGGATGCAGGAAGATCCAGATGCCCAGTTCTTTTATTTAGTTCCGGAACATATTAAATTCGAATCAGAAGTAAACGTTCTTGATTATTTGAGAAAGGAAAAGCAGACGCAATTTTTCGCAAGTGCAAACGTGCAGGTTTTGTCATTTACCCGGTTTGCATGGTTTTTTTTGCGCAATTCATCGGTGTTAAACCGGCAAAATTTGAGTCAAACGGGGCTGGCAATGCTGGTTACGCACTTGCTGAATAAAATTCAAAAGCAAGATTTAACGATTTTCAGCAGTGAGCAAAGTCAGGCTGGGTTTGCTGCCAAATTAGCTGACCAACTGATTGAATTTCGATTAAGCGGGTTTGAACCGGAAGATTTACTTGAAATGCAAAAGGCCGCTATTAACCAGCACCAATCAAATTTAGCGGACAAGTTAGGTGATCTTGCGGTCATCTATCAAGAATTTTTAAACGCAAAGGTCAATGGTCAGTTGTTGCTTGACCAATTCCTTGATCCAGCCAAGTTGATGGATCTTCTATTTGAAGAATTACAACGCCTTGATTTAAGTCATCAATATTTTTTGATCAGTGGTTTTGACCAATTCAATGCCCGTGAAATTAAAATTTTAAAGCACTTAATGCAGAATGCCCATGACGTGATGATCAGCTTGCCGCTTGACGATTTAGCATCTAAAAAATTACCGCGACCGAATGAACTTTTTTACCGTCCGGCTAAGCTTTACCAGCAATTACGCCACTTAGTTCCAGCCCAAAATATCAAAATCCGGTGGGCATTAACACCCAAGGTAAACTCAAGTTTGCAAAAGCTTGAAGACGATTGGATCGCCAACCATCGAATTGGTGTCCAACCAAACGTTGAACTTTCAAAAGATGAAAAACAGCAAATTTCAATTACCCAGACAGTTGACCGAATTAGTGAAGTCAAATGGGTTGCTGGCAAAATTCGGCGAATGGTTGTTGAAAGCCAGCAAACGGATCACCCATATGAATATCGTGACTTTTTGGTTTTGACTCCCGATACATCGAAATATCAGAACCTGATTGAACCGGTCTTTGAACAGTTTCAAATTCCACTATTTACGGATCTGACCCAAACAATGGCATCGCACCCATTGGTTGAATTCATTCTGGCATTATTTGATGTTCAACAACATGGATTTAATTACCAATCGATCATGCGGTTTTTGAAGACGGAACTGTTTATTCCCAAGCAAATTATTAAGGGGCGGACCTTAGAATTAATGCGGAAACGCGAGCAACAATGGCTGCAAGATAATCCGAATAGTAAGCCGATGATTCCAATTCCAACCGATACCGAAGAGGTTGAACTTCGAAGAGCAGCAACGTACCGGAATACGCTTGATGTGGTTGAAAACTATCTGTTGGCGCATGGAATTCAAACGAAGGCCGCCTGGCAAAAAGAATGGATCGTGCAGGAATTGCCACGGAATGAAAAGGAAACGACGGAAGAGTTACTTGAACGTGAACGGCAACTGACGATCAATCGAAATGCTAATTTGTTGCGGGAACAGGTTTTAGAGTTATTTGAAAATTATCAGCAGGCATTAAAGAGCGTTAAAACTGGCCGCGATTTTGCAGTTGTGTTGTACCAGACCCTTGAAAAGGCGGAAGTTGCCGAAACGTTGCGGCAATGGCAACAAGGGGCTCAACAGATCTTAAGCGAAAAGCACCAAGCAACGGATGCAACACTGCATGGAAATGCGGTTGATCCTACCCGACCGGAACAGGTTTGGAATGTCTTTTGTCAGTTGATGGATGAATATGTTCTTGCTCTGGGAGATGAACCATTTGATCGAGAACTGTTTATCAATGTCTTCCAAAGCGGGTTTGAAACTGCATCATATAAACGGGTTCCATCAACACTTGACCAGGTGATTTTTTCGCAAAGCGGCAATGCTCAAATGCAAAATCGGAAAATCACGTTTATGATTGGAGCGACTGATGATGTAATGCCGGCGAAAGTTGAAGATCAAAAATTGCTTTCAGAAGATGATCGGAATGTTTTAAATGACATTTGGGACTCTCCGGCAGATGATGACAAGTTTTTGCCAGAAACATGCGAAATGCGGATGGCAGAAGAACCATTTACGAATTACATTGCATTCATGAGCCCTAGCGAGCAGTTGCATTTTTCATATCCGATCAACGATTCTGACGGGGCAGAACTGAAATTATCAGGTTACGTTGAAAAGATTAAGGACGATCTCAATATTCCGATTAACAAGTTGGGATTGATCGCGCCCAATTACGGCCCGGAAATTATTCAGTATATCGGGACCCCGATGACGACGATTAATGAATTGTTACGACTGAGTCGGGATTTGCAACGGCAAAAGGAACAATTATCACCGGAATGGTCGACAATTTATAATTACGTCAAGCAGCAGGATCCGCAACGTGTATTGCGAATCTTTAACAGTTTGAATTATTCAAATGATGTTTTACCAGGAACGCCAGTTGATGAAAACGGGCATAAAAAGCTTGATGAATCCTTGGTTAAGGAACTTTACGGCAATGAGATCTTTGGTTCGATTTCCCGGCTTGAAACCTACTTTAAGAATCCATACGAATATTTCTTGAAGTACGGGTTAGCGTTGAAGCCGCGGACGATTTTTGAACCAACGAGTGCCAATGTCGGCGATTTCTTCCATGATGTCATGGCAGCTCTGATCGATCATTTGCAACAGGATGGGGCAACCTTATCAACGTTGAAGTCTGATGATTTTGATCAATTGCTTGGTCAAGTATTGGGTGAGATCAGTGCGCTTGATGAATTCGATGTCTTTAAGCAAACTGCGCGGAACCGTTATTTACAACGGCGGTTAGTTCAATCGACCCGGAAAGTTTCGCAGGCAATTTACCGGCAGCATCGGAAACGGAAAGTCTTTTCACTGAAGACGGAAGCAACGTTTGGGTTTGGCAATGACGCAGTCTTGGCCGGCAAACGGTTTAAGGCGGTTGACGTTCAACGAACCCCAACTCCGCAAATGAACCTGCAGGGGCGGCTTGACCGTATCGATGTGATCGAAGACTTAAAGCACCATCTTTACTATAATGTCGCTGACTATAAGTCCGGCAGTATTAATGCCAAGTTGGATAAGTTCCTTGTTAAATCCTTCAGTGGAATTTCATTGCAACTCTTAACATACCTTGCAGTTTTACGGGATAATCAACCGCAATTATTGCAGATGCTTCGCCAGAATGAAGCGATTCAATCCCAAATCGCAGATGCCGATCAGCATGAAATTTCACTTGGAAGCGCAGTTTACTTCCATTTGGGAACGCCGCAGGAAAAACAAACAAATTATCAAAAGGTCATGTCAGCGAAACAAGCCATCAGTCATGCCGATTCGAAGTTTGTTTATGATGGGATTTTTCGAAGCGGAAAGGAAGATCCGGAAGATTACGTGAAGGCTTTAGGAACGATTTATGAAAATCAGGACGTTGAATTAAATCTTGATAACTATAAACTCAGTCTTCTTAAGAGTGGCAAGTTAAGTAAGGCAAGCTTAAAGAAAATGTATGACCTGGATCACTTTAACGCATTGCTTGACTTGGATTTATATAAGATCAGTCAGGCAACCAACGATATTTTCAGCGGAGTTATTGATCTTGCGCCATATAAGCTTGCAAATTCAACGGGACTGGATTTCTCCGATTACTTGCCAATTATGACGTTTGATCCGATGATTGGAAACCAGTACCGTGATCTTAATGATCTAACCCACATTTCTGCGGATGAATTATGGCAACAGATTGAAGCGGAAAGTGAATTGTGGCAGTCGATCAAGAAACAGGTTGAGGAGGATTAAAATGGCAGAATTTAAAGATTACGCAACCCCGAATCAAATTAAAGCAGTTGAACACCGTGGACATGACATTTTAGTATCTGCCTCGGCTGGTTCAGGGAAAACAAAGGTTTTGGTCGAACGGATCAAGGATGAGGTCCTAAACGAAAATGCAAATATTTCGCGGATGCTGATCATGACCTTTACGAATGCGGCAGCTAAGGAAATGAAGGACCGGCTGACGAAAATCTTAAATACAGAATTGCAAAAACAGATTCAAAATCATGGAACGCCGCAATTAATTAGTCACTTGCAAAGGCAATTAACAGCGGTTAACGTTGCTGATATTAGTACAATTGACTCATTTTGTTTACGGTTTTTGAAAAAATATTACTATGCAATTGACCTTGATCCGAATTTCCGGGTGCTGGCGGATGAATCAGAACGGAATGTATTACGCGAAGATGTTTGGCAAGAAGTTCGCGAAAATTTTTATCAAGCATATGAGGATTTGAATCAGAAATCGTCATTAATGGATGACCAACAAGAATTGCTTGAAAAGTATAATGACTTTTTACAAGTCTTTGTTCAGGATCGCCGGGATGACGATTTAACAGATGTCGTGTACCGATTAAATGATTTTGCCAGTGCAAATGAAAATCCAGATCAGTGGCTGGCTGCCGCACCACAAAATTATGAATTTACGGAAGAAACGTTTACCCAGACACCGGTTTGGAAGCAAATTTTGAAAGATGATGTGGTCAATAAGCTTCAAACGATTGCGGATAACCTACAACGTTACCGGAAAGCCTTTCAAACGATCCAGGTTCCGGCAATGCAAGAATTTTATAACATGAAAGAAAAACCGTTGAAAAAGTTGACGGCTAAAACGGATGAAGATTTGGCCTCGATCGATCAAATTTTGGGACAGATTCAGAGCATGCTTGAGCAAATCGAACATGAAGCACTTTCATGGGATGATTTACGCAAGCAAGTTAAACAATTGGAATTTAAGGCCAAAATGTATGCCAAAAACCGCGATTTTGCAGCAGATGACGATGATTTATTGAATCAAATCGATGCAATTAAGCAATTCAAGGATGCTGCTAATCAAGGCGTTAAAGGATTATTGAACGCCGAGCTGTTCTATTCAGATTCACAGTTAAAGGAAATTTTAAAACGCGCCCAAGGAGTCGTTGAACTTGTGGTTGATCTTGTTCAAAAGTTTCGGCAACGGTATTTGCAGGTGAAGTTGCAGCGGCACGCCTTAGAATTCAGTGATCTGGAGTATTTAACGCTTAAAATTTTGCATGGTAATGATGATATTCAACAAAAAATTCGCGAAGAATTGCAGCAGCATTATACGGAAATCATGCTTGATGAATACCAAGATACAAATGGTGTTCAGGAAGCAATCGTTCAAGCAATCGCCAACCATAATTTGTTTATGGTAGGAGATGTTAAGCAGTCAATTTACCGGTTCCGGCAAGCTGATCCAAGTTTATTTATGCATAAGTATCAAACTTTCAAAACTGAGGAAACGTCGAACGATTTTTCAAACGGTGAATTGATCGTTTTACAGGAAAATTTCCGGTCGATCAAAAACATCGCTGATCTGACGAACTTGATCTTTATGCAAATTATGGATCAAAATCTGGGCGAAATCGACTACGATCAACAAGCATTTTTGAAAGCGGAAAATCTGGCATACAAGAAGGAACAACTGGTTAACAATATTCCGGCAAAGGCATTGATTTATCTGCAAGATTCAAAGGCTGAAAATGATTCGGAAGACGCGCCCGCTTTTGAATTGGATAGCCAAACGCAAGCCCAATTCGTGATGATTGCGAATGAGATCAAGAAATTAATGGATAACCAGACCCAAATTTTTGACCGTGATCAGGGTCAAATGCGACCGTTGCAGTATTCCGATATTGCAATTCTATCGTCATCTCATCAGGATAGCTTATTGATCAATGAAGAATTTAAGCGGCTGGGGATTCCAACGGATGTTGATGAAACTAATAATTACTTTAAGACGACTGAAATTCAAATTATGATTTCGTACTTGAAAACCATTGATAATCCGCATCAGGATATCCCATTGGTTGCAGTTTTGCGTTCACCAATGTATCAGTTTGATGAAGATGAATTGGCATATTTACGGATCAATCACCCGCATGGCGATTTTTACAGCACGATCACTGATTATTCAACTCAAATGATCAATCATCCGGAAAAATTAAAGCCATGGGATGAAACGCGCCGGCAAACTTTAAATGCGAAGGTCCAGCAGTTTAACCAGGATTTGTCAACGTTTCGGGTGCAAGCCAAACGAAGCGAAATTGCAGCGTTGATCTGGAACATTTACACAACAACCGGCTTTTTGGACTATGTTGGCGGCTTACCTGGCGGAGCCCAACGGCAAGCGAATTTGCATGCGTTGTACCAACGGGCAACGGCATATGAAAAGACAAGTTTCAAGGGTCTGTTCCAATTTATTCGGTTTGTTGAACGAATGGATCAGCAACAACGTGATCTTCCAGAAATGAAAATGCAGGTCAATGAAGACACCGTTAAATTCATGACGATCCATAAAAGTAAAGGGTTGGAATACCCGGTTGTCTTTGTGACGAATCTAAGCAAACGATTCAACATGCAGGATTTGAATCATAAGTATGTTTTGGATGATCAATTTGGAATTGGGTTAGATATCGTTGAATCTTCAAAGCAGACTTTAAAGCGGGATCATGATGTTGATCTTAACGAAGATGACGCCATTGAAATTCAAGAAACAACCCCAATCAGCATTGCAATCAAGGAACGGATCAAACGCAAAGCTTTAGCTGAAGAAATGCGGAAACTTTACGTTGCTTTGACCCGGGCTGAACAACGAATTTACCTGGTCGGAACGTATGTTGATATTGAAAAGTGGGCAACGGCTTGGAGTCAAACCGAAAGTGAAGCCGTTCTTTTTCCGGAAAATCAACGGTTTAGTAAAGGCAACTTTATGGATTGGATCGGAATGGCGCTTGGACGGATGCCAAACCTCGCGGACCATACAACCTGGATCACGCTTGATGATCAGCAGCAGGTTACGCAGCAACGCGCAGCAGATCAATTTACGGATTGGAAAAAATACTTTAATGCGGAGCGGGTACCGCAAGCGGTTCGTGAAAATGCATTGAACTTTGAAGTTGAACTGTGGAGTAAGGGGGCAGTTGCCGCTTTACGGAATCAAACTTTTGAAAACGGGGCAGCAACGGATGACCAATCAATTTTACGTGATGCGATCAGTCAACCAATGGATCCTACGATTCAATCAATTTTAGATTTTCAATATCCGCACCTTGAATTGACCCGTGAATCGGCATATCAAGCGGTAACGGATATTAAGCGCCTTTTCGATGATCCGGATAATAATTTGATGGACCAATTACAAGCGGAAAACTCCGATAATTCAGCTCAAGTTGAATTAAACGTTGTTGATGAAACACCAATGGTCACCACGAAGGTCCATGCATTTCGGCAACCGAACTTTATGACAACGGAAGTCATTGCTTCGCCGGCCAAAATCGGAACGGCAACCCACTTGATTTTTCAAAAATTGGATTTAACCCAGCCGATTTCGGCGGCAACGGTTCAACAGCTGATTGATCAATTGATTCTTGAAGGGTCGATTACAAAAGAGGTTGCTGCCAAAATTGATATTGCCGGAATCTTAGCGTTTTACCAAACTGAAGTAGGGAAGAAAGCTTGCACCAATGCCCAGCAGGTTAAACGCGAAGTTCCATTTGCAATGCTTTTACCTGCGGAAATGCTGCCATCGATCAGTGAAAAAACGGATAAGCCAGTTTTGATTCATGGAATCATTGATGGGTATTTTGAAGATCAAGAAACGGGCGAAGTCTATCTATTTGATTATAAGACCGACCATGCGTCGCTGAAACAGATTGAAAAGGAATACCGGGGCCAGATCAATTTGTATGCGATCGCCCTGCAGCAAATCACCGGCAAAGCGGTTCATCACTGCGTTTTGTATTCCGTCAATAAACGGAAACAGATCGATCTGTAATTTGATGAAAAAACAATCATATATTTCAATAAAAAATTGCATTATCATCTTGATAGTCTTTAATAAAATATTGTATAATAAACGCGAACTGTTAAGATGAAGTACTTAGGTACGGATTAAGACGGTTACTTTAAAGCTCGGAGGGAGGGAAACACCATGTCAAAAACAGTCGTTCGTAAAAACGAATCTCTTGATGACGCTCTTCGTCGCTTCAAACGTTCCGTTTCAAAAACAGGTACTTTGCAAGAATATCGCAAACGTGAATTCTATGAAAAGCCAAGTGTAAAGCGTAAAAAGAAGTCAGAAGCTGCACGCAAGCGTAAAAACAAGCGTCGTTTCTAATTTTAGGCTTGGTTAGCTTAAGGAGGCAATTGTGATGAGTTTAGCTGATTCATTACAAAAAGACATGATTGCTGCAATGAAGGCAAAGGATAAGGAAAAGTTAAGTACTGTCCGGATGCTGAAGGCAGCGGTAGCTAACGAAAAAATCAATGCTGGTCATGACTTATCTCCAGAAGAAGAAATTGCTGTTTTGTCCCGTGAATTGAAACAACGGAAAGATTCCCTTGAAGAATTCAAGAATGCTGGCCGGGAAGACTCAGTTAAGCAACTTGAAAAGGAAATCGAAGTTGTTCAAAGTTACTTGCCAAAACAATTAAGCGAAGATGAAGTGAAGGACATTGTTCAAGAAACAATCAATGAAGTTGGCGCGACATCCAAAGCTGATTTTGGTAAGGTAATGGGCGCTGTAATGCCGAAATTAAAAGGCAAGGCTGACGGCAAGTTAGTTAACGAAACAGTAAAGTCATTGCTCAGTTAAGAGGGAAGAACTGTGGTTTAACGCCACAGTTTTTTTGTTTGGCTGATGATCTTTGCAATTTGATAGTAAACATTGAATGCAATTTGATGAATATGCTAAAATAACGGTAGTTTAGATAGAAATGAGGCATTATTATGGAACAAATCGAACGTGCTTGTACATCAATGCTTGTAGGTAAAGATGCAAGTGCTGATGGTTCAGTAATGATCGCTCGAAATGACGATACATTCTTGCCATTGACACCTCAACGTTTTTACATGCACCCAGCATGGCATGGTGAAAAAGGTAAGAAGATCAAATCATGGTTAAACGGTTTTGAAATGGAATTGCCAGAAAATGGTTACCGCTACAATGCCGTTCCAAACGTAGATTACAAAAATCATGGTTACTATGAAGAAAGCGGAATTAACGAAAAGAACGTTGCCATGTCAGCAACTGAATCAACTTATGGTAATGAACGCGCCCTTGCATTTGACCCGCTCGTTAAAGATGGATTGGATGAAGACTGCATCGTGAACGTTACGCTTCCATTTATTGAATCAGCCCGTCAAGCGGTTCAATTCTTAGGAAAGATCATTAGTAAGTATGGTTCACCAGCTGGAAACTCAGTTTTATTTGCTGATAAGAACGAAGCATGGTACATGGAAATCGTTACGGGTCACTTATGGTTAGCTCAACGGATCCCAGACGATGCCTATGCCGTTGTTGCTAACGAAGTTGCAATTCAACAAGTTGACTTTGATGACACTGAAAACTTCCAATGGGCTGATGGAATTCAAGAATTCGTTGAAGAACACCATTTGAATCCTGATAAGGAAGGTTGGAACTTCCGTCACATCTTTGGTTCATTTGACGAAAAAGATCGGCATTACAATACACCACGTGTATGGTACGGTCACCACTTGTTCAATCCTGAAATCGAAGAAGATCCTGAATCAGGTGAATTACCGTTTATCATGCGGACAAATCACAAGTTTACGCCAGATGACATTGAACAATACCTTGGTTCACACTACAATGAAACTCCATACGATCCATACAGCAAGGATTCAACGGAAGCCGATATGTACCGTTACCGTCCAATCGGCTTGAACCGGACCCAAAACTCACACGTTCTTCAATTGCGGAATGACGTTCCCGAAGAACAACAAGCGGTAATGTGGTTATGTATTGGATTCCCAGAATTTGCACCATACATTCCATTCTACACAAATGCAAATGATACGGATCCAAGTTTCTCAGAAACACCAATGGAAATGGATGTTGATTCAGATTCTGCTTACTGGATGTACCGTCACATGTCAATGTTGGTTGAAAGCCACTACAGCAAGTTTGTTCAAGACAACCGCGATTATTTGAAAGAATGCCGGCGGGTTCAACGGCGGATGTTGTGGCAATTTGACCAAGAAGCAGCTAAGTTGCATGGTGAAGAATTGACTGAATTCTTAACCCAAAAGAACTACGAAATGGTTGCAAAGATGAAGGCAATGACCAAGAATCACATGAACAAGTTGATCATGAAGGGAATTGAACTTTCGAAATTGACCTTTAACATGGATAAGAATTTGTAATTTCTAGTTATCTAAAGGCGCTTAAACATGCGATATAATAGGCTTTTTAGTTTTAATGTATCTGTAAATAAAGATACAAAATGAGTAAAAAGAGACCCTAAGGGAGACCCTGAAATAAAAAGTAAATTGCTATAATATCAGCGATTACAGAGGCTTTTTAACAAAAAGGGAGACCCTAATATAAAGCATGTTTGCCCGTCTTTATAATTTCAAGAAATGATATAATAAAGTCAACTTAACAATCTTAGTAAAAAGCACGCTTAGAATTTCTAGGCGTGTTTTATTTATGTTCGGATGCTTTTGTTTGCCGGCGTCAAAATGACACTCGTAAAATTCAGGCTTATTTTGCGTTTTAAGGCGCTCTATATTGATTGAGTGTATTTGTATTAAACTGCGGTAAAATTCTTTTACGATTAAAATAATCGGCTATATATTTGATGATATATCAATTATTCAATCGAACGAATTTAATAACCGATTTTGAGAATTGTATTATTTTACTTGTCCTTTTTATGTACCTGACTTTTAGGACTTTCAGCATTATATCCATGTAGTAAAAAGTAGTGCGCTTATAATATGGTGTAAATGGATGCTAGGGCTTTGTATCAGCAATAGGTTGCGTTTTATGTCAGGTTTAATCAGGTTCTACTTTTCTTTAGTATGTATCAAAAGTAACGTTTCTTTTTATGACGTTGCAAAAGGTGCATTTCATCAATTTCTAACCGTCAACCCGAAAACCGCCTTGACGGTAAAAAAATCAGGTTTTGTCAGGTTCATTCTTGGTTTTAGTGTGGTAAATTAGGCGCTCTGAGTTTAATTTAGAGTAAAAAAATAACGCACTCCGGTGGGCGTATTTTATAGAGTACGTTATAGAAATAAAATCTTTTTAAGAAAACCGTATTAAACTGGTAATTCCTTTAATGACTTATAAATCTTTTTGGCTTGCTCTGTTGTTACATCAGTAGTTAAACAGAGCTTTTTAACATCGCTTAGCGTCAGTTCATTAATCAGCATCCCAATTTCACTTTTTAAAGTTCTATACTTGATTGCTAGGCGTTTACCTTGGTTTAATTCCTTGTTATATTCGCTTACTGCCTTGTTGTAGCTCTTTAGTTCTTCATCATTGGTTACATCGTCAAAGATGTCTTCATGAATGAATAGACTTAACGGAAACTTAGGCTTGTAAGTCCGTTCATGTTTTAACTTAATCAAGTGTTTATCAAGGCTATTTTTAAGGTTATATACTCGTTTATTTGAGTTGGTTAATTTTCTACCAACGTCAACAAGTTCTGTTAGGTCAGATATTAATAAATCGATCATATTACTACCCTCTACATTACTTTAATGTGTTTATCCCAGTTCTTTAAGTCTGCGTTTGCTAGCCCGTTGATGTTCTTCATCATCGTAGTGGCTTGATTTGATAACATGGCCACGCATTTCATTCGCTCATTTTCATCCTTAGCGATTGAATATCCGCTATTTGTTCCGAAACGTTTAGAGACAATAGGGACACCTTTAAAACGAAGCCTTGCTACTATTTCCATGATTGTACGCTTATCAATCTTGGTTATTTGATGTAATTCCGTTGATGTGATAGGTGTTCCGTGAGATTTGATAATTGATAAAATTTTAGCTTCCCGATTGGTTAATTTAATGTTTTTCAATATAGTCATCCTTTCTCAAATCAATATCCGTAGCCATTGCTAACATATCAGCAAATAATAAACATGCGTTTCTAGCTATGGTAGTCTTGATTGTTGTTTCACTGTATTGTAGTTTTTGACTAATTTGCCAAATAGATAAATGCTCAAAAAAGCGATACTGAATAAATTTTTTATAGCGGTCATCTCGCATCCATTCCACGATGTTTTTTACCGTTTCAACAATGTTCTTACAGTAAACAGCGGTTATTGCTTTGTTTTCTTGGTGGTTTGTATTATTCCGGTTTGCTATTCCGTCATAGCTTACGCTTTTCAAGTCTGCCAATTCTGCTAACTGGCAATATCTTTCAAAATCATGTTTGAAAAAGTATCTAACATTATCGTAAATTTGTTTCTCGTGCTTAGTAAGCGTCATTGATGCATTCCACCTCGAACGATATAATTTAGATACAAGTTAATGATTGACGTTCGGGGATGCTACTAAGCATCTCTTTTTATTTATCTCTACATACTCTTTATTTAATATCTACTTAGATAGAGAGAGTGGCGCGCTCTTTTGTTCAACTCTTTTACTCTATTCTTTTATTAATTCTTTTATTATATTCGCCAGTTCTGTCGTACCCATATCGCCAGTTCTGTCGTAGGGGGTACGACAAATCTGTCATAGTGGGTATGACAAATCTGTCAACGGTAAACCGATTATGATACCTAAAACAGGTAAATTCACAATTTACTCATAATTTACCGCCGTCAATTTGACGCCCGTAAAAATGCCTTTATTACGGGCTTTCTTCCATTTTGAAATATTCATCAATAATATTTTGGAAATAATCTTTTTTATCGGATGCAATATCCTTTTTTTGAGCTTCTAAATTACTTACTTGATTGAATAAATCAGGGAACTTTTTATCTTTCCTATGTTTTAATGCTACGGTTCTGTAAACTTCATCAGGGTAAATATGGCGCTCTGATACCGAATTACCTTTATATTTGTTTATGCGGATAATGTAGTTTAGTTGTTCTAACCGTACTAAGCTCCTTTGAATTGAGCGAGTACTTACGTTTAATTCATCCGCTAGTAATTCATCTTTGGTAAAACAGTAGCCTCTTACACGGGATAGAGTTATTATTCGTCCATATAAAAGCCCGTCAAGCGGTTTTATCCCTTTAACGCTTAACATACTGGTAGGTGTTGCAACGTATTTAACCATGCTAAAACCTCGCTAATTTGAATGGTTTA
>NZ_JAULLI010000019.1:0-32477 GCF_030518115.1 Ligilactobacillus sp. 110_WCHN | reverse complement strand
CCCTGCACATTTGTGTGTCGAAACATTGTTCAGTTTTCAAAGATCTATCAAATGTTAAAACAACAATTATATTTTAACATCTTATTTGATTTATGTCAACAAGAAATTTTACAACCTCAAGCGACGTTTTATATCTTAACAAGTAACAAAACAATTGTCAAGACCTTTTATATCAACAGTGAGAACGCTTTGCCTCACTGACAACAGTTAATATATTATCAACATTTTTTATTAACGTCAACTACTTTTTTTCAAAAAATAAATTTATTTTTTGTTCACAAAATATCACATTAAATTCTTCCCCAAATAACAAAAAAAGGACCCCTTCTTCAGGATTCCTTTTTCCATCTTTAATGTGCTGTTTGATAGTACTTATAAAGCTGTTTATTTGTTACTCCCTTTAGTTCTGGAGCATCCGTACTGAATTCATTTACGGTCGTCTTTCCGTGATTTTCATCCAGCAAACTTGTCGGATGTTTCTTTTGAGCTTCTTGGAGCTGTTTCATTCCAGCTTTATAGTTATAGTTGTAATCTGACTTATCAACCCGTTTAAAACCTTTTGGATGGTAGAATCGTAATAAATCTCCGGTAATGATCTGATCAGAGATTTCCAGTTGTTTATCAACATAATTCTGCTGATTCTTGATCCATTGCTTTTCTTCAGGTGTCAGCTTGTCATTTACAACTTCACCCTTATTGTTATAGATCTTGCTTCCAATCTTTGAGAAGGTTGGTGAAACAAAGTTCCCATCCCGGAACGCAACTGTTTGACTGTGATTTGGATTTAACAAATCTTGGCCAAGCATTAAGTATTGTTTATCCGGAATGCCTAATAAATCAAGTAATGTTGGCATAACATCAATTTCACCACCATAGGTATGATTAATGCCACCCTTTAGTCCAGGAGCGTGAATCATAAATGGTACCTTTTGGAACATTGCTAAATCATAGCTTGAAACAGACTTCTTACCTAAAAGTTGTGCAATTGCCTTCGGGTGATTATTTGAAATTCCATAGTGATCACCGTATACAACGATCATTGAATTATTGTATAACCCTGTTTGCTTCAAGTAGTTAATAAATTCACCAAATGCTTGATCCAAGTAACGAGCAGTTTGGACATAACCATCAACTGTATCATCACCAGTATCAGTCTTTGGAATCGACTGATTCTGCTTATCCAATTCATATGGATAGTGGTTTGTCAGTGTAATGATCTTTGCATAAAACGGTTGTGGAAGTTGTTGCAAGTAGTTAACTGCCTGCTTCAAGAAAATCTTATCCTTCAACCCATAACCGACATTATAGTTTTCTTTACTTGTGTAATAGTCCTTATCAAAGAAGTATTGATAGCCCCATGCTTTATATGTGTTGATCCGGTTCCAGAAACTCCCAACATCCCCGTGGAACGAAGCAGTTGAGTAACCATGCTGGTCCATAATTGCTGGCATCGCATCGAATGTATTTGAACCACCATATTCGGTCATCGCAGAACCTGATGGCAACCCATATAATGAGTTTTCAAGCATTGTTTCCGCATCAGAAGTTTTTCCTTGACCTACTTGGTTAAAGAAATTATCAAATGACAATGTATTTTGGTCATGATAGAACGCATCAATATTTGGTGTTACTTCCTGACCATCCCACTTATAATCAATTAAAAATTGTTGGAAACTTTCAAGGTGAATGACGAAAACATTCTTTCCCTTTTCCTTACCGTAATATTGAACATTCGGTGGAAGGTAATTCTGTCGTGCAAATTTCAGCGCTTTATTCAAGTCCTCTTTCTTTGCATCCTTCCGCGTTTGAGTCTGCTTATAATTCTGATATGCATTGTATCCTGCATAAAAGTTCATTCCAAGATACTTAACAATATAGTTATTATCAAATGTCCGTGTTAATAATTGCGGCCGATCTTGGTTAGCAGCCCCAAGATTAATTCCAAACAGAACAATCCCCGCAACTACCGAAATAATTCCTTGACGGAAACGAACCGAACGCTTATCTACTTTGATAACCTTAGTAATCAAAAGCAGTGTCAGTACAACAACATCAATAAATACAAAAAAGTCAGTTGGCCGAATAATCTTACTAATACTCAATCCAAGATTATTTGAAACTGAACCCGTTGATTTAATAACCGCTAAAGTTAAGAAATCTGAAAATTCCCGATAATAAAGGATATTTGCAAACAACCAAATCGATTCGATCCAGTCGATGACCATCATGATCCAATACGAAACTTTTCCCCTGAAGAACAAGGCAATTCCAAATAGGATCAATGCAAATGGGATTGGGTTGACGATTAATAAGATATTTTGAACTGTCCCAGAAACACCTAAAGTAAATTCTGTTTGGTAAGCAATATACGTTTTAATCCAGAACAGTATAATGACCAACGCAAAAAATACAAGTTTCTTACTTAAGAAATCTTGGACCTTCTTCAATGCTTTTCGCATCTCTTTATGCCTCCAAAATTAGATTATTAAAAAAGCGATGACTAAACATTCGTAAAGCCACACTTTTTTAACTTGAATATTCTTTAATCATCTAATAAATCAAAGATTTCCATTGCAGCTAAATCAATGTTATCAAACTCAAACTTTTGCTTAGTTGCAACTTCTTCCAAAGTGAATGTCTTGCTTACTGGATTGTAAGTAACAACTCCACGTTCATCACCGTCTTTTTCAAAACGACGAGATTGCGTTTCACTTTCGCCGGCTTTCATCATCGCATCAAGTCGTGAAATAATTGCCACGAGTTGAGAATTTTCCATCGCCATGTCCTCTTTCTTTATTAAATTCGTCCATAAAAAATAATGAACCATAGACATTTTAGCAAATTTTGCAAAATAACAATAGATGCATTATCGAAATTCATAACTTTTTAACAAAAAAGACATTAAGTAACCACAATTCAATAAAAAAACTGCAGGCATCCCTGCAGTTTGAAATTATTCCTCTGTGAGATCTACTCGTTGGACTTTCTTCGGCTTTTGAACCAACGCAACCATGCCTAAGAACATTCCGAAGTAATATGTAACGATTCGCCAAAGAATCATTGCAAGCACCAATTTTGTTCCCGAATGAATATATAATGAAAAAATCACATCAAAGCTAAACTCTGCACCGCCAGCACCGCCGGGAACCGGGAATAATGAGATTACCATTACGATCAAAACGTGCAACGTCGTAACCTCAATAATGTTTACATGGTGAACCCCAAGCGCCAAAATAATGAAATATGGAATAATGTAATACAAAATCAATTGGCCTAACGTAATAATTGCAATTTTAAAAATCGCCTTCTTATCGCGTTTAAGCCGCAAACTTTCTTGATAAAAGGTATCGATCTTTTCATCAAGTTTTGCCTTCCATTTGGGATATAAATTTTTGTTCTTGAACCACTTGAGCGGTGTTAAGCAAATATTAACCAATTTTCGGGTAAATCGATTCCAATACATTACCATTAACAATCCAACAATAACCGAAAAGTGAATCAAGAATCCAAATGCAATTAAGATTGACATTACATGCATCTTTGCCGCAATTAGATGAAAGCCAAAAATCATACAAATTACAAAGTTCACAACAATCATTGCCTGATAAACAATAAACTTCATCAACAAGATCGACGTTGCCTGGCCAACTTCAACTCCCGTTTGGGCCAGTGCTAAAATCTGAGCTGGCTGACCACCTGATGAAAACGGCGTAATTCCATTAAAAAGCTGTTCAACCATTGGAATCCGCATCACATCACGCCACCGCATATCAGGATAATGCTTTTTCAACAGGAAGCGAACAATCAGGGCTTCACATGCTAACGATAATAACATCAATCCAAAAGCGACCAGCAACCACCACCATTTAAGATCTTTTAAATTCATTAAAACACTGTGTAACGGAACATCGCGAAGCGAATATCCAAAAATACAGCATCCAATGGCAATCATGATTGCCAATACAATTTTATTTTTACGTGACATTATCTTCAATCCTTTACTAATCGAGTATAATAATCAAGCCAAATTTTAGCTAACCGCTCTTCCGAATAGTATTCGGCCCCAGCACGCGCCTGATCTTTCAAATAAGAAAGTTTTGCTTGGTCATGCTGAAGCAAAGTTAATTGCTCATCCATTTCATCAACATCCTTTGTCCCCAAATAGTATCCGTTAATGATTGAATGGTACAGATCCAAGTCACGAACCATTACTGGCAAACCAACACTAAATGCTTCAAGAATACTCATTGGAAAGAGTTCATTAAACGAAGGTAACAGGAATAGATCGGCAACATTATAATAATCATTCATTTCGTTACGGTCTAAAATTCCCGGAAACATTAAATTAGCAGGTGGCTGATCAACAACCCGTTTTAATTCGTTGTATCCGTCGGTCATCTTTCCAAACGAAAAACCACCAACCCAGATAAACTGAATCTCTGGATGACGTTTTGCCAATTCAATAAAATCCGGGACGCCCTTCCGCTCTTGAACCTGACCAACTCCGATCACCGTGAATTTATCGGCTGGAATTCCGAGTTTTCGGCGCATCTTTTCTTTTTTATCTTGGCTTTCCGAATAAAACTCTTTGTTAGAAACGAAGTTCGGAATGTATGTGATCCTATCCGCATCAATTCCGTAATTTTCTAATTTCTTTCCAAAAATCGGATTTACAACCACGATCTGATCCATTCGCTTATAGAAACTAATCATATACTTATAAAAAATCTTCTTCGCAAATGAAGGTAAATTAAGACTCCCTTCGATCGTTTCCGGGAGAAAGTGAACATACCCGACTTTAACCCCTCTTCCAGGTAAAAACGTCTCTAAATAAAAAAGCGGGTCAATCGTATGATAATGACTTATATCCGCTTTTCCTAACTTATTAATGACAATTTTAATTTTATCTGGAAAATATTCTTTCAAAAGATTAATTAACTCTGAATACGCACTTCCGACCCCTTGTCCTTTAACGCTTAAGGCGGAAGAATACATATGAATATTTAACATAAAATCTCCTCATTAAGAATGTTGGTACTCGTCAATACAATGCTCATAAAAATGGATAACTCTTTTTCCAAAATTCTCAGCAGAAATTGACTTTAATTTTTGTGCTAAAACCTTTTCGTTACGATATTTTTCCGGATGTTTTAAATACTCGACCACATCACTTACAAATTCATCAACAGTTGAATATGTCTTTCCCAAACAAACTTGATCCAACAACTCATCTGTATATGGACTATGGGTTGTAACAACTTTAAGTCCTGAAGCGAGGGCCTCATTGTAAGTTAACCCCTGCGATTCAGAAACAGACGTTGAAACGAACAAATTGGCCATACGATAATAATGTGGAACCTGATCATTACTGATTTCGCCGGTAAAAATCACACTTCCCGTCAAGTGAAGCCGTTTAACTTGGTTTTCGAGATCTTCACGGGCAGGACCGTCACCGCAAATCATTAATTTAGCTGCTGGAAGTTGTTCTTTGATTCTGACAAACGCATCGATCAGCTGATCAATATTCTTTTCATACGCTAAACGACTTAACGTTAGTAACAATGGCGTATCCGCCGCAATTGCATACTTTTTACGATAATCAACTTGATCTGCCTTGCTGAATTTGGCTAAATCGACCCCCGTTGGAATCACCGTAATTGGTTCAGTGACCCCATAACCACGTAACGTCGTTAATACCCGGTCACTTGGAGCAATAATTCCATTCATATTTTGTAAAAATGAACGGGAAATCTGTTTAACATGAACCGGCTTCAGCAGTTTTCCATTCGCAATATAATGTAAATAGTCTTCATACATTGTGTGGTACGTATGCACACATGGAATATTCATTTTACGAGCAACGTATTTCCCCATTACTCCCAATGAAAATTCGGTTTGGGTATGAATGATATCAAGCTTCACGGCTTGGGCAACATGTAACGCTCGATGAGCACCCCGAATTGCAATTCTTCGATCTGTAAATGAAACAAACGGAATACTTGTAAATCGAAATACGTTACGTTCATAGATATTTTTATCAACTCCCGGATCAGTTGTCGTAAAGATATATACATTATGCCCTTGACGTTCCAACTGTTCCCGTAACGTTTTAATTGAAGTTGCGACACCGCTAACTTGAGGATAGTATGTATCCGTAAATATTCCAATATTCACGAGCATCCCTCGCATTTCAATTAGTCAGTGTTTATTATATTATTTTCACCCATGTTTTTCAACGCAAGTTTTGTTAAAAATATGCCACTGATCCGCGATTTTGGCGCCATTTTAATGAAATTTTTTTGAACAAAAAAAGGGTTGCGAATAACACAACCCTTTAAGTAAATTTAATAACTATTTTGTATATTCCTTAACCAAGGCTTGAACTTCAGCTTCAGTTTCACAATCTAATGCTTTATCAGCTAATTCTTTCATCTTTTCAGTTGAAAGTTTCTTGATAAAGCTCCGCGTCTTCAAAATTGAAGTTGCACTCATTGAGTATTCATCTAAGCCAAGGCCGAGTAACAATGGAACTGCTGTTTGATCACCAGCCATTTCACCGCACATTCCGGTCCATTTACCTTCTTTGTGTGATGCATCAATAATATTCTTAACAAGCCGTAAGATTGATGGGTTAGTTGGTTGGTAAAGGTATGAAACCCGTTCATTTCCACGGTCAGCAGCCATTGAGTATTGAATCAGATCATTCGTTCCAATACTGAAGAAGTCAGCGTATTTTGCCAACTTATCAGCAATCATTGCAGCTGCTGGAATTTCCATCATCATTCCGACTTGAATATCATCAGCAACTTCAACGCCCTTTTCAACTAATGCAGCCTTTTCCTCTTCAAAGATTGCCTTAGCATCTTTAAATTCTTGCACAGTTGCGATCATTGGGAACATGATTGCTAACTTACCATACTTCGATGCCCGTAATAAAGCCCGAAGTTGAGTTCTAAAGATTTCTTGTTGATCTAAGCATAACCGAATTGCCCGGTAACCCAAGAATGGGTTTTGTTCATCAGGTAATGGAAGGTAAGGTAACTTCTTGTCCCCACCGATATCCATCGTCCGAACAACAACTTGCTTACCGTTCATTCCTTCAAGAGCTTCTTTGTAAGCTTCAAATTGATCGTCTTCACTTGGAAGTTCTGAAGCATCCATATATAAGAATTCTGAACGGAACAAGCCAACCGCTTCAGCACCGTTATCATTTGCCCCTTCAACATCTTGAGGAGTTCCGATATTGGCAGCCAAGATTACTTCTTTATCATCAGCAGTAACTGACTTTTCATTCTTTAATTGTTCCCATTCAGCTTTTTGAGCAGCAAAATCCTTTGCTTTTTGTTCGTATTCACGAACTTCATCAACAGAAGGCTTTACAATTGCTTCACCATGAATGCCATCAATAATTACTTGATCGCCTTCATGAATATCTTCGGTTGCTGATTCAGAACCAACAACAGCTGGAATTTCCAATGTCCGTGACATGATGGCTGAGTGTGATGTCCGGCCACCGATGTCAGTTACAAATCCCTTAACATAACGCCGATCAAGTTGAGCCGTATCTGATGGAGTCAAATCATGCGCAACGATAATAACTTCTTTATCGATCAATGCTGGGCTTGGAAGAGTTACCCCTAATAAGTGGCTTAATACCCGTTTCGTTACGTCACGAATATCGCCAGCCCGTTCCTGCATGTACGCATTATCTGTCATTGCTTCAAACATTGAAATGAATGTATCCGTTACATCCTTCAATGCTGATTCGGCATTAACCTTTTCATCATTGATCTTTGTTTCAATTTGGCCGATCATTTCAGGATCAGACAAAATTGTCAGGTGAGCTTCGAAAACTTCTGCTTCTTCTTCACCTAAATTTTCTTTTGCTTTTTCTTTGATTGTTTCAAGTTCTTTTTTAGAAGCATCAATTGCTGAGTGTAACCGTTGAATTTCTTCATCGGGATTTTCAATTGTCTTCTTATCAAAAGATAAATCCGGTTCTACAAGCATGTAAGCTTCAGCGGTTGCAATCCCGTCACTTGCAGCAATCCCCTTAAGTACCTTTGACATTATTCAGCTAAGCCTTCCTTTTTCATTGTTTCGTCAATTGCAGCGATTGCGTCTGCTTCGTCAGCGCCATCTGCTGAGATTGTTACGTCAGCGTTTTGACCAACACCTAATGACATAACACCCATGATTGACTTCAAGTTAACTGACTTGTCGTTGTAAGTTAATGTAATGTCTGAACTGAATTTGCTAGCTGTTTGTACTAATAATGTAGCTGGGCGTGCGTGAATTCCTGTTTCTGCAATTACGTGAAAATCTTTCTTTTCCATGATAAATCATGCTCCTTTAAAACAAATTATTTACTTAGTAAAATGCCTTTTCATTTCTACGAACACGTTTTCATAAAGCCGTAATAAAAAAAGGCGTTCCGCATGGATAAATATTAACATGTAATAATTTAAATAGCAAGCGCTTTTTTCAATTATTGGAATGGCTTCCATCATCGAAATGATAGACTGCGCCGCCACCGCGTTTTGCTTCACCAACGATACTCTTTTTATACTGATAATTCATTAACACATGTTGAAATTCCATGAAATGGTCCATTTCAACATCATATTCTTTTAACTTACCGGTCCGTAAATCATCGAGAATTTTCTGATAATCTTCTGCCATTCTTTTCCCTCCAAATTTAACTTTGTTTTAAGTATAGCATGCATTTTTAAGCTTGGGCTTGCACTTTTGGTTAAACTTTGTATAATAAAAGTTAATAAAGGTCAAAGTTGGTCAAATAATTTTTGACGAATTAGAAAGGACGTGAGTCAATGCTCTGTCAAAATTGTCATCAAAATCCAGCGACAATCCATTTAACAACTAATATTAATGGACGTCAAACATCGCTTGATCTTTGCCAAAATTGCTACCGGGCCTTAAAGAATCAGGTCAGCGAAAGCGGCAATGGGATGGGCGATCCATTTGGGTTTGATTTTAATAATTTCTTTAATTCAATGGCCGGAGCTGCGCCAAACGGACAACGCCGGCGAGAACAGGTTCCGCCTACCCAAGGAGAACGCGGCGGTCAAAACAATAACGGCTCGATCCTTGATCAATATGGAATCGATCTTACCGCTGAAGCCCGTGCCGGTCGAATCGATCCGGTTATCGGACGGGATAAAGAAATTAAACGGGTAATTGAAATTTTAAACCGGCGGACAAAAAATAACCCGGTCTTAATTGGTGAAGCTGGGGTCGGTAAAACTGCCGTTGTTGAAGGTCTTGCTCAAAAAATCGTTGACGGTGACGTACCGCAAAAACTTCTTAATAAAAAAGTCATTCGGCTTGATGTTGTTTCCCTTGTCCAAGGAACCGGTATTCGCGGTCAATTTGAACAACGGATGCAACAATTAATGCAAGAACTGAAAAAAGCTGAAAATATCATCCTGTTCATCGATGAAATTCATGAAATCGTCGGTGCTGGAAACGCTGAAGGCGGAATGGACGCCGGAAATGTCTTAAAACCCGCTCTTGCACGGGGTGAACTTCAATTGGTAGGGGCAACAACTTTAAATGAATACCGTTCAATTGAAAAGGATGCTGCCCTTGCACGGCGGTTACAACCTGTTCAAGTTAATGAACCAAGTATTAAAGAAGCATTGGAAATCCTTAAAGGAATCCAATCAAAATATGAAAGTTACCACCACGTGAAATACACTCCGCAAGCATTAAAAGCCGCAGTTACGTTATCATCCCGGTACATTCAAGATCGGTATCTGCCAGACAAAGCAATCGACCTATTGGATGAAGCCGGATCACGGAAAAACCTGACCCTTGAATCGGTCGATCCAAAATTATTGGAAGAACGAATCAAAAATGCCGAAGAACAAAAGCAAGCTGCTTTGAAAGAAGAAGATTACGAAAAAGCTGCTTATTATCGTGATCAGGTTAGTCGCTTTGAAAAAATGCAACAGGAAAGCGTTGATGATTCAAACGTTCCAACCGTAACTGAAAAGGATATGGAAAAAATCGTCGAAGAAAAAACTAATATCCCGGTTGGCGAATTGAAGGCCAAGGAAAAGGAACAGCTTAAAAACCTTGCCCAATCCCTTGAAAGTCATGTAATCGGACAAGATGAAGCCGTTGATAAGGTTGCCCGTGCAATTCGGCGGAATCGAATCGGCTTCAATAAATCTGGTCGTCCAATCGGTTCATTCTTATTTGTTGGACCAACCGGTGTCGGGAAAACCGAAACTGCTAAGCAACTTGCCCGCGAGCTTTTTGGAACCGAGGATGCAATGATCCGGTTTGATATGAGTGAATACATGGAAAAGCACTCCGTTTCAAAATTGATTGGTTCGCCTCCTGGATATGTCGGTTATGAAGAAGCTGGTCAACTAACTGAACAAGTTCGGCGTCATCCATACAGCCTGATTCTTCTTGACGAAGTTGAAAAGGCTCACCCGGATGTCATGCATATGTTCCTTCAAATTCTTGATGACGGACGCTTGACCGATTCACAAGGTCGGACCGTTTCATTTAAGGATACGATCATTATCATGACTTCAAATGCCGGAAGCGGCGACTCAGTTGTCAACGTTGGCTTCGGGGCAGATAGTGCAGGCAAATCAAATTCAATCATGGATCGATTAACCAACTACTTTAAACCGGAATTTTTGAACCGGTTCGACGATATTGTCGAATTTAATGCCCTTTCAAAAGATGATTTAATGAAGATCGTTAACTTGATGCTCGATGATGTTAACCAAATGCTTGCTCAACAAGGATTAACGATCCATGTAACTGCTCCGGTCGCCAATAAATTAGTTGAACTTGGGTATGATCCAAAGATGGGTGCGCGGCCACTTCGACGGGTCATTCAAGAACAAATTGAAGACCGAATTGCAGACTACTATCTCGATCATCCGGATGTAAAGCACTTTACTGCCAAACTGGAAAATGACGAGATTCACATTACTAAAGCTGAAGACAAAGAAGCATAGTTATTAAAGCGCGAATAACTCGCGCTTTTTTTATGTTCGTAATCATTCATTTTGCATGTCATTTAAAAGCTTTTAAGCTATAATTAAAGAAGAAAGAAATTAGGGAGGGTTTAACATGCAACTTATTGATGTAACCAACAGCTATGCCCAAACAATTCGGCAACAGTTGCTCAAAACATCTGCGCACTTTATTAAAGTTTTCACCCTTGGAAATTCAAAGGTCGTTTACCGCAAAAAGCGCGACGTTGCTGAAATTGTAATCTCAAACAAGATTCGGCCGGTTACTGATAAAGAAATCAGTTACGTTGAAGATGAACTTCTTGGACAAGATTCATCAAAGGCAACCGTTACAAACGAAGGTAAGATCGTTGAAATTAGTCTTAACAACTAATTACTAAGAAAGAGGCTGTGACATAAGTCGCAACCTTTTTTTATCCTAATTTCCAATAAAATTTTATTAATTAAATGGTTAAAAAAATGAATGATATACGTTATAATTAATGAGGGTAACTATTTTTAGGAGGTGAAATTATGGCATTTAAATTTATGAATAAGATTCGGCGTTCCTTTAATTCACGGCGGAATGCCCGCAAACAAATGCGTAAACCTTCTTTTGAAAGAAAGACATCAGTTTCACCTGAAAATCATTCAAATTTAAATGATGAAATTAACATTGAATCTTCCATTGAGCCTGCTGAAGAGAAGCAAGTTGAAGCTTCATCAACAAGTTCAAATGAAACTCAAAGCCAGCAAGAAGCGGTTAAATCACCCGATGAACGTGAAAACGAACCGGCTGACACAACTAATCAACTTCCTGAAGAATCCAATCATGATTTGGAAACCTCAGCTGAAGATGAAGAGAAATCAGAAGAGAAAAAGTCCGAGTTAGATTCTCACCATTCGGAAGTTAAAAAGGCTTCAACGCGTCCAGATTCGACCATTATTATTATTTATCAAGATGAGAACCGGCGCAGTTTAAGTTCACCCCAAATCATTTCGGGGAAGCGCGGTGAAGCAATCAACTTCAAGTTCAAAGAATTTGAACATTTTGACTTGATTCACATTGACGGATTCACATCCGTTTTCGTTGAACCATACGGATCAATGACATTAACGTACCGGCGGCAAAGCGGTGCTAATATTTGGCTTTTTAGTCAAGATATTGATGACTTGCATATGCTGGGCAAACCGCGGTTTGTTTCTGGAAAGGTTGACGAAAAGTATTCACTGACTCCGCCAAACTTTATCGGCTATAACCTGCTTCGGGCAGAGGGACCTGTAAACGGTAATTTCAATGAACAACAGCAGGTTGTTACTTACTATTACCGGGATGCTTCATGGAAGGAAGTCGACTTTAACGTTAAATACTTGAAAATGCGGGTTTCACAACCTGGTTATGATGCTCCGCATGGAAATGATACTTACATTACCCTTGCAAAAGATACCGTTTGGCAAGTTTTTGAAACGGTTCAATTAACAAGTGGTGAACGGTGGCATTGTTTAGGCGGAAATCTTTGGATTCAAGAAGATTACGATAAGGTTCGCTTCGTTGATTCTCTTCCGCAATACCAAATTGAAGATAACTCAACCAAGCCATTTACCATTGACTTGAACTTCCAAGCAATCATTGACTTCGTTCCAAACAAGAAATTAACCTTATATAA
Organism: Ligilactobacillus sp. 110_WCHN; assembly: GCF_030518115.1. Classification (NCBI taxonomy): domain Bacteria; kingdom Bacillati; phylum Bacillota; class Bacilli; order Lactobacillales; family Lactobacillaceae; genus Ligilactobacillus; species Ligilactobacillus sp. 110_WCHN. The sequence continues at coordinate 19,810 of NZ_JAULLI010000019.1, read as the reverse complement.
CCGTCCATTTGGTGAACCCGTTGATTCGATTAAAGACGGTTCGATCGTTACGATCACCGAACGTGAAGGTGGGCGCGAAATGCAATGGTTTAAGGTTGACGACCGCGGATGGACGATTCGGCAATACCTTGATTTCGATATTGAACATAAGGTTTCACAAGAAAAGGAACGGCTATCTGAATAATTTTGAATTGAAGCGAAACATTTTTATGTTTCGCTTTTTATAAAAATCCCAGTGAGCTAAAAACTCACTGGGATTTTTTCTATAATTTAGCTGTTAATTTAACATCTGGATACTTATCTTCAAACCACCGTTCTGCAAACTCATTTTCGAACAAGAATAACGGCTGGTCTTGCCGGTCCTTAACTAACAAGTTTCGTGAACTCGACATCTTTTCATCCAGCTGTTCTGGGTCGATCCACCGCGCAATCTTATGGCCCATTGGTGTCATGACAACTTCAGAATTGTATTCGTTCTTCATCCGGAATTGGAAAACTTCAAATTGCAGCTGACCAACTGCACCTAAAATATAATCATTGGTCGTATAACTCCGGTAAAGCTGAACGGCCCCTTCCTGAACCAATTGCTGAATTCCTTTATGGTATGATTTCTGTTTCATCACGTTTTTCGGCGAAACCTTCACAAACAATTCAGGTGTAAATTGAGGCAACTTTTCAAATTGAACTGCCTTTTTCCCGGTATAGATCGTATCCCCAATCTGGAAGTTTCCGGTATCATATAATCCAATAATGTCCCCGGCAACCGCATTTTCAACCGTTTCACGACTATCAGCCATAAATTGCGTTGAGTTTGATAACCGAATCTTTTTCCCTGTGCGTTGAAGGAAAACATCCATTCCCCGATCAAATTCGCCTGAACAAATCCGGACAAATGCGATCCGGTCACGGTGATTTGGATTCATATTTGCTTGAATCTTGAAAATAAATCCACTAAATTGTTTCTGTACTGGTTCAATTTCGGTTCCATCAACTGTTTTGTGAGCTGACGGTGCCGGTGCATATTTCAAATAGGCATCCAAGAACGTCTTAACCCCAAAATTCGTTAAGGCTGATCCAAAGAAGACAGGCGTTAAATCCCCTGTTGCAATCTTTGCTTCATCAAATTCATTGCCGGCATTCTTTACCAAATCAACTTCTTCTAAGACTTGTTGGTAAATACTTTCCTCTTTCAAAGGATGGTCGCCCTTAATTTCGCCGTTTTCATCTAATTCAAGGAAGTTTTCGCCTTGATCCTCACGTTGATACAATTCAATCCGATTGTTATAAATATCATACAATCCTTTAAGGCCCTTCCCCATTCCAATCGGCCAGTTCATCGGATAAGCTTCAATTCCAAGCGTATCTTCCAATTCACCGATCAAATCAAGCGGTTCGCGCCCATCACGGTCAAGTTTATTCATAAACGTAAAAATCGGGATCCCGCGCATTTTACAAATTTGGAAAAGTTTCTTTGTTTGCGGCTCGATCCCTTTTGCAGAGTCAATTACCATGACCGCTGAATCAACGGCCATCAATGTCCGGTATGTATCTTCAGAAAAGTCTTCGTGCCCTGGCGTATCCAAGATATTGATTCGCTTTCCAGCATAATCAAATTGCATTACAGAACTCGTAACGGAAATTCCACGTTTCTTTTCAATTTCCATCCAGTCAGACTTAGCAAAATTTCCAGTCTTCTTTCCTTTAACTGTTCCGGCTTGGCGAACAACGCCCCCAAATAAAAGAAGTTGTTCCGTAATTGTTGTTTTCCCGGCATCTGGGTGAGAAATAATCGCAAATGTCCGGCGTTTTTCAATTTCTTCCTTGAGTTTCTTTTCATCTATCATTTAATTTCCACCTTAAATTTTTCGATTTATGATTTGGCTGTGATCACAAGCATTCTTGGTTGAGAGAACATATTCAACCGCTGCCTGTTTATTCGGTTTTCGAACGTGCCGTTTATTGGTTGCCAAGAAATAGCCTGCCCCAAGAAGTAACGCAACCAGCAAGATTAACATTAAAACTACTTTCGGCCATTTCCGCTTAGCCTTTTTCTGGGTTTGTCCCTTATTTACCTGATCTTGATAAACCGGATCAATTCCCTTTTCAACGAAAAATGCCTTCCGCATCCGGGGTTCATCTTTTCGCGTGTAGCCATGCCGGAACTGTTCGATTTTAAATTCTTCATAAACACTGTCAATGTTAAAGTCCATTTGCTCTTGCTGTTTTTTAGCAATAAAATCATTTTTCTCTGGGCGTGACAATGCATTATACCAATCCAAAGAATAGTTATATTGTTGAACAACTGATTGCGTTGGTCCAAAATCTTGAACTTCTCCGTATTGAAGCCATAAAGCCCGTTCACAGAATCCTTCGATCACAATACTCTTTGAATCCGCAATGATAAAGGAAACCCCTTTGTCTTTAAGTTCCTGAACCTTATTTGAAGCCTTTAAATAAAACGGTTGATCCAGAATTCCAAAAACATTATCAAGAAGAACTAAATCTGGTTCCAGGTACATTGCAATCCCCATTGATAACCGTGCATACTGCGCCGTTGAATATGCTTTTACAGGACAATACAACCATTCGCCAAGTTCGGTAAAGTTTAAAATGGCGTTGGTAATGTGATCACCTTTAAAGTCGTCAATTTCTGATTTGGCAATTGCTTTGCGAATATTTTCCAATCCGGTCAATTCCGGATCAAGAATTCCGTTCGTCCCCGCATAGGTGATCCGTGAGTGGGTTGTAATAAAACCCGTCGTTTGTTCATCCAATCCGGCAATGATCCGCATCAACGTTGACTTTCCCGAACCGTTCGCCCCAACGATTCCAACCGCTTCGCCATCATTAATGTCTAAATTAACTCCGCGCAAAAGCCAAAGATGCCGATCATCATTCTTTTTATTTTTAGCTTTCTTATCTTTTGCCTTCTTATCAAGAATAAGCGGCATTTCCTTTGTAATATATTTAATTTGTAATTTTCCCATATTTTCACCTAATTATCGCTATTTATCCAAGAATAATACTACAAAATTCTAGTTTTACCGTCAAATTTTGCCAGCGAAATGAATACGAAAAAAGAGACCGCAACTAATGTCGCAATCTCTCCCATTCATTCAACGATTTCATCTAGCGTTCGTCGTACTTTTCCATTTCACTCTTGCCTGGACGAGTCATTAACTTTTCAATTTCTTCTGGAATATTAGCATCATTGTAAAGAACATCGTACATTGCATGGCAAATTGGAAGGGTCAAATTTAATTGATTTCCAAGTTCGTATGCAGCCTTGCATGTGTTGATCCCTTCAATAACCATTCCCATGTTTTTAATAATGTCATCAAGTTCCTTACCTTCACCTAATTGGTTACCGCACCGCCAGTTACGTGAATGAACACTTGTACATGTAACGATCAGGTCACCGACTCCGCTTAATCCCATAAATGTGCTTGGATCTGCGCCTAACGCAACTCCTAACCGGCTGATTTCAGCTAATCCCCGGGTCATCAAAGCAGCTTTAGCGTCATCACCATATTTCAAGCCGTGCAAAATTCCAGCTCCGATTGCGATGATGTTCTTGAATGCACCACCAACTTCAACCCCGATCACATCAGTATTGGTGTAGATTCGCAAGTACTTGTTCATGAAAATCTTTTGAACTGCATGCGCATTATCAAGATTTTCACTTGCAGCTGTAATTAATGTAATGTCCTTATTGGCAACTTCTTCAGCATGACTTGGGCCAGAGAAGACAACCATTCCTGAACGATATTCTTCAGGGATTTCTTCAGTAATAACCTGTGACAAACGTTTGTGAGTTCCAAGTTCCAACCCTTTACTTGCATGAATTAAAATTGGCTTGATTGAAAGTTCCTTCAAGACTTCAAGTAATTGTTGGGCTACCGGACGAATCACTTTCGTTGGGATTGCAAACAATACAAAGTCTGCTCCTGTAACAGCTTCTTTCAAATCGAGGGTCGTAATCAACTCTTTTGGATATGTATAGTCATGAATATAATGTTCGTTAGTGTGCTTTTCGTTCAATTCCTTTACTTGTTCTTCGGAATTTGTCCAAAGCATGACTTGATTTCCGTTTTCAACAAGGACGCTGGCTAAAATACTTCCCCAAGAACCTGCGCCAAGAACTGCAATTTTTTTTGTCATTTTTTCATCCCATCTTTTTCTATATTAAAATCTAACCTATGCTTAAAGTTATCACAAAACTTCGGAATCAGCAATTAATATAGACTGCCTATTCTTTGGATTGTTCTTTTTCCGGTGTTGTTCTAATTTGAGCAATATCGTAAACAAACTTAACGACGACCTTAGTAACGGCATATAACGGAACTCCTAGAATCATTCCTAAAAGTCCGGCAATGTTCCCGGCAACTAACAAAATAATAATGATCGTTAACGGATGTAAGTGAAGCGACTTGCCAATTACGTTTGGATATACCAAATTACCATCAAGCTGTTGAACAACAATGCAAACAACGATCACCCAGAAAACTGTTGGAAGTGATTTTGAAAATGCTAAAAACAAAGCCGGCATTAATCCGATATACGGTCCAAGGTACGGAATAATATTCGTAATTCCGGCAAATAGTCCGACTAATAATGCATACGGAATGCCCGTCATACTGTAACCAATTGCTGAAAAGGTTCCAACAAAGAGACATTCGATCATTTGTCCTGAAATATAACGCGATAACGTTGCACTCATTTCATGCAAAAGCCGTGCAACCTTGCTTCGATTGTGTTCCGGGAAGAATTTTTCAACCGTTGGAACCAGTTTTTCGCCATCCTTCAACATATAGAACAAAATAAACGGCACCGTCACCAATGTAACCGTGACACTTGTAATCGTTCCAATTACCGATCCTAAACTAGTTGTTAGTGACAAAATGAACTTCTTCAAAATCGAAGTTAACGAGCCTTCAAACTTATTCATATAGGAATGCAGATCGACTTTTTGGAGCCAATCAATATGACTGTTATTAAATAGGTTCGTCAAGAAGCGTTGCAGCTCGCTTAAATATCCTGGAAGTCCGATCACCAACGATTTGATCTGTTCGATCAACCGGGGAATAAAGAATGAAATCACTAATCCTAAAACTGAAACCAAAAGCAAGAAGACAATGGTAATTGCTAACGGCCGCTTGACCTTGAATTTTTTGATTTTGATTTTCATCAGCATTTTAACTAACGGATTCAATAAATAAAATAAAAATCCGGCAATTAAAAATGGTGCAAACAGTGTTTGGAAAAAGGTGAACACCGGACTGAAAACAAACCGAATCTTGGTAAATACAAAAATTAAAGTTGCTAACAACAACAGTTCAGCTGACCAAAACATCAGCTTCTTTTTCCGTTTTTCGTTTAAAAACATTTAAAACTCCTTTCACATTATCAAAAAAGCCGCGCACCCTTCCACGCGGCTCAAGTTATAAACGGTATCTACCCTTCTACTGTCGGCGTGATAATTGAAGATAGCGATTATACCAAATCTCAACATATTCCTTTGAAAACGGACCCTTACCGTTATTGATCCAGTCGACCAAAGTTAAAACATTATGTTTGAGAATTTTGTCGATTTCCGGAGAGTAATTCCATTTTTTACTATGATCTTCATATTCATCTACATCAAGCAACCGCTTCTCACCGTTCGGAAAAACCTTCACGTCTAAATCATAGTCAATGTACTTTAAGGCTTCACGGTCCATTACAGAAGGCGATGCCAGATTGCAGTAATATGAAACTCCATTATCGCGAATCATGGTTACAATGTTGAACCAATAGTGCTTGTGAAAGTAAATCAACGCCGGTTCCCGGGTAACCCATCGCCGACCGTCTGCTTCAGTTACAAGCGTATGGTCATTGCATCCGATAATTGCATTATCACTTGTCTTTAATACCATCGTATCGCGCCATGTTCGATGTAAACTACCGTCGTGCTTATAACTTTTTATCGTAATAAACTCGCCCTCTTTGGGGCCTCGTGAGTGACGCATACTTAGCCTGCTTTCTATAAACACAGGTGTTGATTACACCGATCATCATGAGTATTATACCAAAGTTTAATCAAAATTCCTAAAAAATTTGGGAATCATCAATTAATTGCTTATAAATCGGGATATCTAATGAATAATTATTATTTGCCCCGTAGTTAGCGGCATTTGATGTGAAGATCACCGCATCCGCCCCGTTTTTCGAAATATCACCGATCGTATCAAAGCCGAATTCCGTTCCATGAAAGTGATATCCGGCATACTGTTGTCCAAGTAATTGCGGAACCGTTTGCCGAATCGAGTAAACTCCTGATAAATATGTCGACCGCGTCTTTCCTGGCGAATACAAGGCTGCCGTCTGCCGTGGGGTAAGAATGCTGGAAGTCATAAATGCCCGTAATGTCTGATAAAGATCACCATTTGACATGTACAAGTTCCCTGTCCCCAGCTGTTCATCATACCCGGCCCGTTTTTCCTTAAACGGAACATATGCAGTCGGCTTTTGCGGATTAAAATGATATCCTTGCGCTTGAACGGCCCGGTATTTATTCATATTCTGATAAAAATATGAGTATCGGAGGCCAAGCGGTTTGATAATATTTTGTTCAAAATATTTGTAATAGCTCATCTGATTTTCGCGTTGAATGATCCCAGCTAATAAAACAAAGTTAACCGGTTGATAATGCAGCTGACCAATCATTTGCGGGTTAATTTTGACTTTATTAACCGTGTATTGGAGAAACTGACGATCATTTGCCGGTTTCTTGATTGACCGTTGGTCTGCAATGCCTGAAGTCATCGTCAATAAATTCCGCAAAGTGATCAAATTGGCTCCTTGAATTTGCGGATAAAATTTACTGACCGGGGTATCAAGCGAAAAGTGCTTTTCAGCGGCTGTTTTCATTAAAAGAACCGCCGTCATACTTTTTTGAATCGAAGCAATTTGGTATGTAACCTTTCCTGAATTCATTAATCCTTGCGTTTGGTTGGCATATCCAAATCCTTGTTGATATACCAAATGATTATTTTTAACCAACGTCACCGTTCCGATAAAGTGCCGGTTCTTCATCAATTGGGTCAATTTCTTCTCGGTTTTCGTTCCTTGAATGTAGTTCACATTTTGGTCAAACGATTCAAGCGGCGGCTGGTAAATATTCATTGCCCGCCCTGAAAAAGTTGCAAGCTGAATTCCACTAATCAGCGCAATTAAAATAATTAACGCCCTAATCAAATTCCGTTTACTTTCTCTTGAACTTAACAATTGCTTCACACCTTGCTGTCTGTGGAAACATATCAATTGATTGAATGTATTCCACATGATAATCATTCGTTAATTTTACTAAGTCGCGTGCCAATGTTGACGGATTGCACGAAACGTAGACAAACTTTTGCGGTTTGAATTGATGGATCGTTTGAATAAGCCGCTCATCAAGTCCCGTTCGCGGGGGATCCACGACTAACGCATCCGGAACAAAGCCTTCCTTTGTCCATTTTGCAAACCATTTATCCGCCGTTCCGACTTCATATGTCGCATTTGAAACACCAGAAAGACGCGCATTCATCCGTGCATCTTGAATTGCCTCTGGAATAATATCCATTCCACGAATTTCCTTTGCATTTTGGCCAACGTATAATCCAATTGTTCCAACACCACAATAGGCATCAACTAGAGTTTCATGCGGCTGAAGATCGAATGCTTGCGCAACCTGGTCATATAACCGAATCGTCTGCTGCGGGTTCAATTGGAAAAATGCCCGGGCTGAGAGTTTAAAATGAACGTTTCCAAGCTGCTCGTCAAGATAATCGGTTCCTGCCAAGTTAAACGTTTCATCACCCCAAATCTGAGACCCGCGGCTTCGATTTACATTTTGCATTATTGAAATGATCTCTGGAAATTGCTGCTGAAGATCATTGATCAATTGATTTTTTTGAGGAAAACGGTCGCTCGTTGTAATAAAAACGACTTGAATCTGATTAAATGCTTCGGATTCCCGAATCACAACCGTCTTTAATAACCCACGGTGCTGCCGCTCGTCGTATACCGAAATATTCCATTTTTTGATTAGGGCAACAACTGTGCGCATGACCTTCATCGTTAACGGCTTTTGCGTACTAAAAGTTGGAAGATCTACAAGAAAATGCGAATTGGGACGATATAGGCCCGCAAGGATCTTCCCACTCTTTGACTTTCGAATCTGAAATTGCGCTTTATTCCGATAATGGTATGGTTCATCCATTCCAATCGTTGGACGAATTTCCATTTGGCGATATCCCTGCGGCTTAAACTTCGCTAATGATTGCCGAATAATATCTTCTTTGAATTTTAATTGGGCTGAATATTGAAGATGTTCAAGTTCAATTCCGCCAACGTCATACTTATCCCGGGGTTGCGTTCGAACCGGACTTTTTTTCAAAACTTTAATAAGGTGGGCATTGATGTACTTCGCCTGTTCCTTTTCAATTCGAGCCAAAACGTATTCTTCCGGCAACGCCTGCGGAACAAAAACGATTTTGCGTTGAAAATAACCAATGCCTTCACCGTTAATTCCCATTTTTTTGATTTTTAATTTAATAATTCTCTTTTTTTCCATAAAGAACCCCTCTCAGAATATTTCAATTATAGCATTAAACAATTTCAACGTTTATAATGGCAGTAAGAATTGGAGGTTGATAACGTGAAAATTACAGCAATTCAGGCTCAAAAACGAAAAGGCCGGTATAACATCTTTATTGATGGTCATTACCGCTTTCCCGTCAGTGAAGAAGTCTTAATCCAATTTCGCCTGCATAAGGACCAGGAAATTACAGATGACCAAATCAAAGTCATTACTGATGCTGATTCAACTTCAAAAGCTTACAATAAAGCCCTCGATTACCTTTCTTATCAGTTAAGAACTGAAAAGGAAATCATTCAATATCTGCAACAACATGAATTCACCGACCTTCAAATTGAACCCGTTCTTCAACGTTTACGTACTCAAGGTTACATTAATGATCTTGAATACGCTAAAAGTTATGTTCGGACAATTGCGAAGACCTCTGATAAAGGGCCGAAAGTGATCACCCAAAACTTACGCAAAAAAGGCGTCCTTGAAAACGATATTGAAACCGCCCTTGACGAGTTTCCATTTGAAGATCAACTTCAAAATTCAATCAAAATCGCTCAAAAGCTTGCCCGCAAATACCACCGGGAAGCCTTCAAAATCCAAATTCAGAAAATTAAAAATGGCCTTTTTGCAAAGGGCTTCAGTTCTGAGATTGCAACTGAAGCAATTAATCAGCTTGGTCTCGAGAAGGATGAAGATCAGGAAAAAGAACAATTGCATCTTCAAGGGGCTAAAATCATACGTCGGTATCAACGGCTCCCTCTTTCACAACGCAATCAAAAAGTTAAAATGGCCTTGTACCGCAAAGGTTTTTCGATGGACGAAATCAACCAATTTATTGATGAACAAAATTAAAGGATCGGGTACTTTCCCGATCCTTTAGTTTTGTTTTTGACGGCGTTCATGGATTTTTCGTTGAACTTTCTTTCCAAAACGGTGTTCTTTCGGGACAACTTTTCCATAGATTTTCTCTTCTAAAAACGCATTGACAATTGCGCCAAAGAGAATAATCAAATTCGTAAAGTTCATCCAGAAAAGTAATACCAGGAATGTTCCGATCGTTCCATAACTTAAAATCCGATATGCAAAATACTTCACGTAAATCGTAAAGATGCCTGTCAACGCCATCCATCCTAACGCCGCAACTAAAGCTCCTGGCCAAACTGATAACCAGTGAACTTTGACATTCGGCAATACAATATAAATCAAACACAAAATTGAAAAAATAATGACAAATGTTACCGACCAACGATACCGTAAGAAAATTTCCAGATACGATAACGGAAGTTTAAAAATCGGTGTTAAATATTCAAGGACAATTTGACCAAAACTGTAAATCACAAACGTCGTCACTAACAACGCTCCGAAACTCAGCGTGATCAAAATTGATAATACAGTTGTCACAATAAAATCTTGTGAATCTCCCACTCCAAATATTTGATTCATCGACCTTTTTAACGCATTAATGCCGCGACTGCCAGCCCATAATGTAAAGATCATCGAGAACGATGCGATTCCGCCTGAACCATGCGTCAAAAACTTGCGGACGATTGGACCTAAAAAGTTATATACCGGTTCCGGAAGCGCAACGTTTAAGTACGGCATGATCCGGGTTGCATTCAAATGCATAATTGGCAAAATATTTCCAATAAAAATCACGATTGGAACAATTGTAAGCAAAACATAATACGTTGCGACAATCGCCATGTTGAAAATATCACCCTGGATCGTCTTTTTCAGCGCAGTCTTGGCAAACTTCTTTAAGTTCGCACCAAACTTTTTCATTTTGTAATTCCTTTGCTTATTTCAATTAATAAAACGCACATACCCTTATTAAACCACTTTAAATAAGGATTTCCCGTTAAATTATGATTACAAAAAATAAAAAGGTCGGACTCTCGTCACGACCTTTCATAATTAATGTCATGAATTACTTAAGTGTTTTTGCTAATTCCTTGATGTATGCCTTTAAGTCAGCACTTACTTCTGGGTGTTTCAATCCAAATTGAATTGAAGTCTTCAAATAGCCAAACTTGTAACCCACATCATAACGGTTACCCTTAAATTCATGAGCAAATACGCGTTGAATTTGGTTTAACCGGTCAATTGCATCCGTTAATTGGATTTCATTACCAGCACCTGGCTTTTGAGTTTCAAGCATATCAAAAATTTCAGGTGTCAATAAGTAACGACCGATGATTGCCAAGTCAGATGGTGCCTTATCAACATCTGGCTTTTCAACAAATTTATTAACATCAAATAAACCTGGTTTAGTTTCAGTAACCGGGTCAATTACACCGTACTTGTTAACTTCTTCATGCGGAACCTTCATAACAGCTAATGTTGAAGCATGCGTTTCTTCATAGCGGTCAATCAATTGTTTCGTCAACGGAACTTTGTCGTCCATAATATCGTCACCTAACATGACAACAAATGGTTCGTTTCCAACAAAGTCCTTAGCCATCAAAACCGCATCTCCTAAACCACGTGGATGTGATTGACGGATAAAGTACAAGTTAATATCCGTTGTTTGTTGAACAAGTTCGAGTAAGTCGTTCTTGCCCTTTGCTTTCAAGTTTTGTTCAAGCTCAGGAACTGAGTCAAAGTGGTCTTCGATTGGCCGCTTACCCTTTCCTGTAACAACTAAAATATCTTCGATTCCTGACTTACGTGCTTCTTCAACGATGTATTGAATTGTAGGTTTGTCAATAATTGGGAACATTTCCTTTGCCAAAGCCTTTGTGGCTGGAAGGAACCGTGTCCCTAATCCGGCTGCAGGAATAACAGCTTTTCTAACTTTCATTGTTATACCCCTATCTAAATTTATTGGTGTATTTATCTAAAAAGATAATCAAATATCTAGTGTAATTATACCAATAAATAATTCTTTGACAAGTAAATTATCGATTTTTGGTAAGGATTTACTTACTTATCTGAGAAAAGTTTAATTTACACAAAGATTAAATTATTAAATTTTTGTGATTAAATCAGCGTTTCAGATATTTTCATTTTAAAAGCAAATCCTTATCTTAATGATTATTAGGATTTACTTAAATTTATACAGATATTTTTCGTCCATTGCTGGATCTTGCGATGTTAAAATTTTTGGGCCATCTTTCGTAATTACAATTGTATGTTCATATTGGCATGAAAGACCGCCGTCTGCTGTCCGGGCTGTCCAGCCGTTCGGATCATCCATCACTGCCCGCCATGTACCGGTATTGATCATTGGTTCAATGGTAATTGTCATTCCTTCACGAAGGCGCATTCCTTTTCCGGCTTCACCATAATGCGGAACATTCGGTGATTCGTGCATCGTTGGTCCAATTCCATGCCCGATGAATTCCCGGACATCGCCATAGCCGTTTTCGTCTTCTGTATAATGTTGAATTGCAGCCCCGATGTCCCCGATTCGGTTACCGACTTGAGCTTGATCAATTCCAAGGTACAAAGCCTTCTTTGTAACTTCCATTAAGCGTTCAACTTCTGGACTTGGTTTTCCAACAACGTAACTCCAGCATGAATCGCTCATTGCTCCATGATAGTTAACAACCGTATCGATTTTAACTAAATCGCCTTCCTTAAAAATCAAATTTTTCCGTGGAAAAGCATGACAGATTTCATCATTAACACTGACACATGTTGCATACTTATATCCTTCAAATCCAATTTGTTCAGGAATTGCATCATGTTCTTTGAAGTACTTGCGAGCAAATTTTTCAACTTCCCAACTTGATACCCCAGGTTTAACAATGTCACGCAGTCCAACGTGCATTCCAGCTAAAATTGCGCCTGAAACTGCCATTTCTTTAATTTCGCGCGGCGACTTTAATGTAATCATTTAATTATCCTCCATTCCGAATCAAATTATTATTCTTTTCTATTATACCTTAACTTATTACTATTCGGTAAATTCTAATAAACAATTCTCACGTTTACCGCTGATTTTTGATATAATTTGATATAATGAAAAAATATAGGTTTACGGAAAGGAGGCATTCCATTGGCCAAAGCAGAGATCGTTTTCGCAACGATTACCGGAAATAACGAAGACATTGCTGATATCATTGCTGAAAATCTTGAAGACCAAGGTCTTGATGTTCAAGTTGATGAAATTTCACAGGCAGACGTCAGCGATTTTGAAGATGCTGACCTGTGCATCGTATGTCCTTATACCTACGATGAAGGAAATCTACCAGATGAAGGAATGGATTTCTTCGACGATCTGCAAGAAACTGATTTGTCAGGCAAAATATATGGAGTTGCTGGATCAGGTGATACATTCTACGGCGAATATTATTGCACCGCAGTTGATGAGTTCAGCCGCGTATTAAAAGAAGCCGGTGCAATTCAAGGTGCGCCGGATGTTAAAATCAATCTTTCACCTGACACTGACGAAGACCTTGATACCCTTGATCAATTTACAGATCAATTAGTAGCTAAATTAGAGGAGTAACATAACAATCATGACAAAAAAACTTTCAATCATTGTACCTTGCTATTGCGAGGAAGAATCAATTCCGTTATTCTATGACGCCGTTGAAAAAGTTGCCCCGCAATTACCAAACATTGAACTTGAATACTGGTTTATTGATGATGGCTCATCGGATAATACCCTTGGTGAATTACGGAAACTTCAACAAAAAGATCCGGAACATGTTCACTATGCCTCATTTTCACGGAATTTTGGGAAAGAAGCCGGACTTTACTGCGGATTACAACAAGCAACAGGGGATTATGTTGCGGTAATGGACGTTGATCTGCAAGATCCGCCTGAACTATTACCAAAAATGCTTGGTTATCTTGAATCTGGCGAATACGACTGCGTTGGAACACGACGGGTCGATCGCAAGGGTGAACCACCGATCCGGTCATTCTTTGCCCACATGTTCTACAAGTTGATCAACAAAATTTCCGACACTGAAATCGTTGATGGCGCCCGTGATTACCGTTTAATGACCCGGCAAATGGTCGATGCAATTCTTTCAATGTCCGAATACAACCGGTTCTCAAAAGGAATTTTCAGTTGGGTCGGATTTAAGACGAAATACCTGGAATACCAAAACAAAGAACGGGTTGCCGGTAAAACAAGCTGGAACTTTTGGAGTTTATTGAAATACTCAATTGATGGGATTGTTTCCTTCTCCCAAACGCCATTAAACATTGCATCATACGTTGGATTACTTTCATCCGTTGCGTCTGTTATCGGAATTATTTTCGTAATTGCAAGAAAACTTCTATACGGCGGTTCAGCATTTGGATGGGCATCGATGGTATGTATTTTCCTTTTTATTGGAGGAATTCAACTTCTCTGTCTCGGAATCGTCGGTAAATATATCGGTAAGATTTTCATGGAAGTCAAGAATCGTCCGGTATACATTTTGAAAGAGAAAAAATAGTTTTGAAGCATTAAATAACCGTGAGTTCGCTCACGGTTATTTTTTAATCTGCCCGATTCTTTGATTTTTAAAGCTTTTTCGCCCTCTTCTCTTTTTAGATTCCATGCTTTAAAATAAAGAGAGAATAATGTAAGGAGGGCCTTTTGGTGGAATTTTCGTTTGATCGTCAAAGCCATAAATTCGGATATTTAAAATACACTGCAGCCTTTTTAATCGTTGCTTTATTTGTGTACGGAACTTACTTGGTTACCGGACATTCATTAATTTGGCGACTCGACGGTGCTAACCAGCATTTGCCGCTTTTAATTGAATTTCGCAAATGCTTACTGAACTTTATCCACCATCCATCCCTTGCGGCCCTCCCCGGCTGGTCGTGGCATATGGGACTTGGCGGCGATGCTTTCCAAGTTGATGCTTACTATTTATTTGGTGACATTTTTGCATACCTTGTCTTGCTTTTTCCAGCAAGTAAAATTGTTTTTGCATATCAATTTCTGATTGTCTTACGGTTATATTGTGCCGGTTTAGCATTTTGCTGGTGTGCATTCCATTTAAAATTAAAAGATTCGTCGGTTGTTATCGGAGCGCTTGTCTACCTTTTTAATGCTTTTCTGCTTTACTCAAACGTTGCTCAACCGTTCTTTACCCTGCCGTTTATTATCTTTCCAATTTTGATCGTCAATCTTGAACGGGTCATTCAAGGAAGATCTGTTTGGCCGTTGCTGTTCACATTTACGTGGATGCTGATCAATAACTTTTACTTTGCCTATATCCTTGGTTTAGGAGCCATTGTATATTTAGGCTTACGCCTATTATGTGATCTTAAAGCCAAGAAAAACTACCTGAAATTGTTTGCTAAGCTGGCGGGCGCAACGGCTTTAAGTATTATCAACGCGGCCGTTCTCTTACTTCCGGAAATTATTGCCGTTCATAATTCAACCCGGACTTCAAGCACCTTTGCTAACGGATTAAAAGTATATCCGGCATATTACTATTTAAGCTTGCCGGGGCAACTGATCAATGGCGGCAACCGCGACTTTTACTTTTGGAGTGCCCTTGGCTTTGCCAGCATCGCGGTTTTTGCCATTTTATACACTCTTAAAGCATTTAAACAATACCGCATCATTAACTCGGTTCTGATCATTAGTTTCATTATTTTACTTATTCCCGCGTGTGCTTCCGTTTTCAACGGTTTTTTGGCTCCATCTAACCGGTGGACGTTAATGTTATGTCTTCCAATTGCTTTAGCATGCGCGGCCCTTGCTGACAACCTTGAAACTTTATCTGTAAAAACCATTAAAGGGTTTACGATTGGAGCCATTCTTTACATCGCCTATGTTTGTGCGGACTACTTCTTCCAAAATAATGAAAAGATATTTATTCCCGTTGTCTTTCTTTTCGTTACCCTTGGCGCGTTGCTTTTGATTCACCATTATCAACCGCACCATGCGCGGCAAATTCTTCTTGGAGTCGTCTTATTAAACGTGATTTGCAATGCTGTTTACTTTGAAGCTCCTTTCAATGAAGGATATTCAAACGAAATGCTGCCGCGGAAAAGTTACTCGCGCCTTGCTGATATTCAATACGGAAAGCTTGCCCAAAAACTAACTGATCAAACTGGTTATCGAATCTCAACGATCAGTCAAAATGCAGATTTCGGTGCTGGATATCATATGTACAATAATCAACAAGCAAACGTTAATTCCATCAACTCATACTATTCATTACAGAATAAATTAATTGGCGACTTTGCTCAAAATCTGCAAAATACTCAATTTGAGGCTAACATTCCGCTTGCCCAGTTTGATGATCGGACAGTTGCGAATAACTTTTTCGGGGTTAAATACCTCTTTGTTCACCACCAACAACCAAATAGTGCTAAGATTCCGGCCGGCTATACGCTCGATGCCAGCCAAATGCTGAATACGTATACAAACGACCGGATTCTGCGATACCGTACCCAGCAGAATTTTCCACTAATGTACTGGCAATCGAAGGCCTTTACCCCTGACCAGTACGCAGCCTATGGTCCGACTCAAAAAGAGCGGGCCCTTGCTGATGGTGTTTTAGTCAACCACCCGACCGGTCTGCCGCAAGCGTCTGTTAAGGGACAGGTTATCAACCTTCCGTTTAAATTGATTTCAAGTAACGGAAACCTAATTGATTCGCAACACCTCAAGCATCTGGATTCAAATGAAAGTTACAAAGTTGTTCTCGATCTTCAAAATTTGACCCCTGAACAGCAAAAAGCATTGAAGGATTCTGAACTGCACCTTGAATTTGAAAGCTTGCATTATCAACCATTAACGTTGAAACAACAAATTACAATGCAGCAAACCAATGCCGACTATCATTTGAGCGATGGAAAGTTGACCCAAAACTCGAAATTAAGTGCTTACCAGGCATTCCGAAACAACATTATTAGCGGTCTGCCTGATCAAAGTTTTAAAATTCGAGCAACTACCCCACTTGGAAAAGAAGTTATCAAACAACCGAAGGCTCAAATTTTGTCATTCTATAAACAAGTCAAAAACGGAACGATGAATTTAGGATTTTACCCTCAGATTCCGCAAACGATTGCGCTGAACTTTAACCATTTAGGGACTTACTCGTTTAATTTGAAACTGGTTGCCGAACCCCTTGGAAGCCAATATGCTCACCAAGTTCAAACCATTCAAAAGAATCGGCTACGGCAGCTGAAATTGTCGCCGAACCATCTTCAAGGAACGATCAAGACTACCCGTCCGGGAATCTTGACCTCTTCGATTCCGTACTCCGATGGGTGGCAAGCCACGGTCAACGGGAAAAAGGTTCCGCTTCTCCGCACGAACACCGCATTTATTGGAATCAAGCTTCCTGCCGGCGTCCATCACGTTGAATTGAGCTACCATACTCCAGGATTAAAACTTGGAATCATCATTTCAGCGATTGGAATAACCATTACGTTAGTTAGCGGTGGAATCACGCTTGTTCGCAAGAAAAAAGAATAGATAAAAAAAACGCGACAATCATGTCGCGTTTTTTTCTACTTAAATTCTTCTGGACATTCTTTAAGCTGGCCAAAATGATACTGGATCGCCTCAACGATTCGTTGAGCGGCATGGCCATCACCGTATGGATTTTTAGCATTGGCCATTGCCTCATATTCTTTTTGATCATCCAGTAGCGTTTCCATTTCATTCTTAACCGTTTGATAATCCGTTCCAACAAGTTTTAACGTTCCCGCCTTAATTCCTTCCGGACGCTCGGTTGTATCCCGCAGCACAAGGACTGGTTTCCCAAGTGCTGGAGCTTCTTCTTGCACACCGCCAGAATCTGACATGATGAAGAAACTGCGGGCAGCGAGATTGTGAAAATCAACCACATCAAGCGGATCGATCAAATGAACGCGGTCAACATGGTCAAAGATCTCATGGGCTGCCTTTTGGACCGCTGGGCTTAAATGAACCGGATAAATCACTTCAATCTCCGGATGAGTTTCAACAACATCGCGAATGGCCTTAAAGACCCGTTTCATCGGTTCACCTTGATTTTCCCGCCGGTGCATCGTTATTAAAATCAATTTCTTTTGGGGATCAACAAGCTCTAAAATGTCATGGTGATAATCATCCTGTACGGTTTCATGCAGTGCATCAATTGCTGTATTACCGGTAATAAAAATCTTTGCGGCCGCATGATTTTCCTTCAACAGATTATCCTTACTTTGCTGCGTTGGCGCAAAGTATAAATCAGCAAGGTCATCCGTCATTTGCCGGTTCATTTCTTCCGGATATGGTGAATACTTATTCCAGGTCCGCAAACCGGCTTCAACGTGGCCAACTGCAACTTGTTGATAAAAAGCCGCTAAACTTGCTGCAAATGTCGTGGTTGTATCGCCATGAACCAGTACAATGTCTGGTTTTTCCGTTTCAATGACCCCTTTTAATTTATTTAAAACATCAACCGTGATGTCATTCAAGCTCTGCCCCTGGTGCATAATGTTTAAATCATAATCCGGTTGGATCTTAAAAATTTCAAGCACCTGATCCAACATTTCTCGGTGCTGAGCCGTAACGACCGTCACCGCTTCAATTTGATTAGCATGCTTGTTCAATTCTAATACAAGCGGGGCCATTTTAATTGCTTCTGGCCGCGTCCCAAAAACGGTCATTACTTTGATCTTTTCCATATAGATCCTCCTCTTGCCCTATATAATCAATTTCACTTACATTTCTATGCTATCATATATATTAAGATGAATGGAGGTTCCTTACTATGACAATTGCAAATTTTGAAGAAAAATTACAAAAATATGCTGAATTAATCGTTAAGGTTGGGGTCAATGTCCAACCCGGACAAGAAGTTGTTCTCTATATTAATGTTGAACAACAACACCTCGCCCACTTAATCGTCAAAGAAGCTTACAAGGCCGGTGCCGGAAAGGTAATGATCAAATGGAGCGATACCTTTGCCCAACGTGAATTTCTTGAACATGCAAGCGATGAATTTCTTGAAAATGTTCCGGAATTTGCCAAGGAAGAAGCCCAATACATTGCTGATCACCGTTGCTGCCGGATCTCAGTGATGTCAGAAGATCCCGGTGCATTTGGCGGAATTGACCAAAAACGGGTTGCCGCATACCAAAGTGCCAACGGAAAAGCCTTAATGCCTGTTCGGCAAGCAACCCAAAACAATGATTTAAGTTGGACAGTTGTTGCCGCTGCCAGTCCAGCATGGGCTGAACGCGTTTTCCCTGATTTAAAGGGTGAAGCCGCCGTTGATCGTTTGTGGGAAGAGATTTTCAAAACAACCCGGATCGACCGTGAAGATCCAATCCAAGCTTGGAAAGATCACGATACTAAATTGCACGAAAAAGAAGACTGGTTAAATAAAGAACAATTCAGTGCATTACACTACACTTCACCACGAACTGATTTAACGATCGGTCTTCCTGAAAATCATGTTTGGGAGGGTGGCGGAAGCAAAAACGCTGCCGGGATCGAGTTCATGGCTAACATGCCAACCGAAGAATGTTTCACTGCGCCTGATAATCGCCGAATCAACGGTTACGTAACCTCAACTAAACCGTTAAGTTATGCCGGCAACATTCTTGAAAATATGAAATTTACATTTAAAGGCGGGAAAGTTGTTGAAGCCACTGCTGAAAAAGGCCAAGCTGTCCTTGATCACCTTCTTGAAACTGATAACGGTGTTCGTTCCCTTGGTGAAGTTTCCCTTGTTCCAGATCCATCACCGATTTCACAATCAGGGATCACGTTCTTTAACACCCTCTTTGATGAAAACGCAAGCGATCACCTTGCTTTAGGAGCTGCTTACCCATTTAACGTTCAAGGCGGAACCAAAATGAGCGAGGATCAACTTAAAGCGAAAGGCATCAACTTTAGTCAAGCCCATGTTGATTTCATGGTCGGCTCAGCTGATATGAACATTGATGGAATTAAAAAGGACGGGACGATTGTTCCTGTATTCCGAAATGGTGATTGGGCTTAAATAAAAAAAGCTGCGATTTGCATCGCAGCTTTTTTATGCGCTTGATCGGAATTGAACCGATGACCTACCGCTTAGGAGGCGGTTGCTCTATCCTGCTGAGCTACAAGCGCAACTGATTAAAACAATAGTTTAAGTATAATTAATCTTTGAAAGGCACGCAAGTATCTCCATTTTTTAAAATTTAATAATAATTATGGGATAAGTCTCTTTTATTTTTAAATATTTTCTAATAATTTAGTTTTATGTTACATTTTTTGCCATAAACCGTGTATAATTATTTTACGAAACATATTTTGTTTAAAAATATTCT